>JALWEK010000188.1 GCA_027014185.1 Aquificaceae bacterium | reverse complement strand
GTAGTTACGGAGGTCATGATCCTGCTTTCCAAAGGGGTTGAGGAAGGAGAGCTCAGGAACCAGGACTTCTTTCCCGCCTTTGTGACGGTCATGGGCCCTATGGGGGGTATAGTTTTCCTTCACGGTGAGGGCGTTCTTGAAAAACCCCTCATGGAGTACGTTGATGATGTCTCCCTCAACATATGGAACGCCCTCAGACTTTAATATTTATTCAAACAGGTTCAGGCTTTCCAGCATTACTTTCTCGTTTTGTATAGCGCTAAACCTACATGTATGGGAACGTACTTACCGCTGTTGTGTTATCCCTGATTTCGATCATCTTGAGGGGAATAGCCGGGCACAAGATGTATGAATAAATTGTAATTCATGTCAGCTCGCAAGCAAACCTTGGTCTGGCTGCAAGGATTGACATGTTGCGGAAATACGCAGTCTTTCTTATGTGCAGAAGACCATCTTATGGATGAGTTTTTGGATAAGGTGGAGATTTTGTATCACCCTCTTCTCAACGATGAAGAAGATCCTGAGTACATAATATCCGATATACTGAAGACCAACAAAAAGATAGGAGTATTCGTCTTAGAAGGTGCTGTAAACTTAAACGATAAGTTAGCGGACGATATCAAAAAGCTATGTATATTGTCAGATTACGTCATTGCCCTTGGTAACTGCGCAGTACATGGAAACATACCTGCTCTGAAGGATACGAACGTAGTGGGGCTACAATACAGACGGACTACCAAAGGGGGACTATTGGGGGCGGACTTCAAAACGCGCTCGGGTTACCCGGTTATAAATATATCCGGTTGCCCTGCACATCCGGAGTGGTTCATATCTACGGTTCTAAGCATTGTATCAGGTAAGCTTCCTGCACTTGATAAGTTCGGTCGGCCCAAAGAGTTCTATGCCTATTCCTCACACGACGGGTGTATAAGAAACCAGTATTACGAGTGGAGAGTGGAGGCAGAGGTACTAGGAAGGAAGGAAGGGTGTCTGTTTTATAGGTTCGGGTGCAGGGGCCCCATGACCGGAGCTTCGTGTAATAGAAAATTGTGGAATGGTATAAGCTCAAAGCAAAGATCTGGTCAGCCTTGTTTCGGTTGTACGGAATTTGACTTTCCCAGGGAGAACATGTGGAGGACTAAATACAACATGGGTGTACCGGCTGAGCTTCCACCAGGTGTGTCACTTAGGGGCTATATAATGGCCTCCGGCATATTGAAAACCTTTACACCTAACAGATTGAAGAAGAGGCTCTTTGATGAGGCTGAGTAAGCATACCTTAACTAGATTAGAGGGAGAAGTAAAGCTAAAACTTTTCTGGTCGGCTGGGAAAGTAAAGGACGCCTATGTAGCGGTCCCTCACTTTAGAGGTTTTGAGCGGATACTGGTCGATAGACCGCTGCTGGACGCTACGGTTATAACTCCGAGAGTTTGTGGTATATGCGGGCATGCCCATCTAAGAGCTACTGTTGAAGCTATAGAAGATGCCTTCAAAAGGGGAGGCTACAACACACTCTTAACAAATAAAGCTAAGCTCATGAGGGACATTACATTGATGCTTGAGATCATCCAGAACCATATAAAGTGGTTCTACCTGTACCTTATGCCGGATATAGTTAGGTTGGATCCGAAGCTGGAAGATAAATTTACCCCTGTAAAGGGCTCAAGATGGAGGGAAGGGTTAAGGGCGAGTAATTACGCAACCAAGGCTTTAGCAACACTAGCAGGCCAGTGGCCTCATAATTCCTATATAGTTCCAGGGGGTGTTACGAGTGATCCTACAGATTCAGATATAGTGAGCGTTGAATCGCTGGTGAATCGTATTATCGAATTCTTTAAAAATTATGTTGTTAATTTGGATATTGACAGTTACTTAGGCCTTAAAGGCAAAGAGATCTTAGATGTTGTGGGTGGTGATCTAGGCGACTTTTTCAAGGTGTGCCGAGATAGAGGTTTAGATTCTATTGGCAAAAGCTACAAAAGGTTCCTAACAGGTGGTTATATAGAACCATGTGTAATGAATGGAGTGAAAACCAAAAGAACGTGCAAGTTTGATATTGCCAGGGTATACGAAGCAGATGCATATTCTTTCTTCTCTGCTAACGGTAAGGGTTATAGCTGGGCAAAAGCTGCGAGATATAACGGTATGCCCTTCGAAACAGGGCCTATTGCTAGGCAGGTAATCTCTAAAAATCCCAGAGTTACAAGTTTATTCAAAGTGCTCGAGGATAGCGTTCTCGTAAGAGTGTTTGCGAGGGTAGATGAGATACTTACCCTCTCCTTATCAATCTTAGAGAAGCTCAAAAAAATTGATCTCTCTGAGGATAGCTGGATTGAATCAGGTATAGATATGGATAAGTTTTCGGGTGCGGGCGTCGGTGTAGTCGAAGCGGCGAGGGGGACCCTGATCCACAAACTGGCTGTTGAAGGAGGGAGAATCAAATCGTACGACATTATAACCCCTACTGTTTGGAACCTGGGGCCAAGGGACGATGTCTATTTAGGTGTTGTAGAAAAAGCTTTGATTGGTCTGGATTCTGAGCCGTTCGCTTATATAGTTTTAAGGAGCTTTGATGTCTGCTCTGTTTGCACAAGCCATTGAGGGAGGACAAAAATGAAGCTGATTACTTTAGCCCACGGATCTGGGGGCGAGGACTCTCGGAGGCTTATAAACGATGTGTTCATAAAAGAGTTTAATGATCCCTTATTAAATGAACTCGAGGATGCTTCGGTAGTTTGTGGGCCAGGTAAGATAGCGGTGACCACAGATGGATTTACAGTATCACCCCTGTTTTTTAAGGGAGGCGACATAGGTAAACTGTCCGTTGCAGGCACGGTGAATGACCTAGCTGTGATGGGAGCCAAACCTCTCTTTATGACGGTATCTTTTATTATTGAGGAGGGACTTCCTTTCGAGGACCTAAAACGTATAGTGGGAAGTATGTCAAGAGAAGCAAAAGACGTTGGTATCCGAATAATAGCAGGTGATACTAAAGTAGTACCCAAAGGGCATGCAGACAAAGTATTTATATCCGCCGCAGGAATAGGAGAGATAGTTTACGAAGGCTTGTCCTCCAGAAACTTAGCTCCCGGCGATGTAATTCTCGTTTCTGGCACCGTTGGGGACCATGGGGCATGCATAATGGCGGAAAGAGAGGGTATGAACTTTGAAATGGATCTTGAAAGCGATTGCTCTCCATTGTGGGACCTTATAGAGTCTTTACTCGCCCGGATACAGGGCATAAAGGCTATGAGGGATCCCACGAGAGGTGGCATTGCTGCAGTTCTTAACGAGTGGGCGCAGGCATCAGGGGTGGAAATAGAGGTGGATGAAGCAAGCATACCTGTTAAGGACCCTGTAAAGGGGATATGTGAGCTACTAGGCTTTGAACCAACACATCTTGCTAACGAAGGTATGGTTGTAATAGCGGTTGAGGAGAAATTTGCAGACGAGGCTCTCAACGTGTTAAAGAACCATCCAAAGGGGAAGGATGCAGCCATAATAGGGCGTGTAGCTTCCAGAGACAAACCAAGGGTAGTTATAAGGACCCTATACGGCGCTTTAAGGATTATGGAAAACCCTTCAGGAGAACTGCTGCCTAGGATATGTTGAGATACGCCTGTGAACAGCCAGGTAGGGAGGGGTTCTGAAGTGGGGAACCCTGTGGACGAAGTAGTACCTCGCTATGTGGTAGCTCGTATCAAAGCCGTAGAAGTTCAGCTTCATGTGCTCAAGCTCTTCTCTCCTGCATCTCTCTATAAGCTCAAGCCACTCGGGACTCGTCCTCTCTCTTCTCTTCTCCTCCATGAACTTCATAAAATCCCTTGATCTCACGAACTCCTCAACCCTCCTCTTTAACTCTTTCCTGAACTCCGAAGGAGTCCTTCCAAACACACCGTCTATGAGACCTATTCTCCTGGCTTCCCCTGAGCTTATCGGCATCCTCCTCTCCATTACCTCCCTTCCCCTATCCCAGCCGACCCTTTTGGGGAGTGTGTAGGTCCAGAACTCGGAGCCGTAGAGGTTCCCTATGTTCTTGTAGTGGGGATTCAGAACCACTCCCCTCCTCGCAAAGACAAGGTCGCATGTGAGGGCAAGGAATACTCCTCCGGCGCCCGCGTTCCCCTGCATCCCGGCCACCGTCAGCTTGTCGGGAGTCCTCAGTATCTCCTCACAGAGGTCGTCCATTGCGTTTATGTTCCTCCAGGACTCATCCGGCGGGCTCTCAGCGTTCTCTATAGTGTTTAAGTTCATCCCGTTCGAGAAGAAGTCCTCCTGACCTAGGAAGACTATTGCTTTGACAGGTCTCCTCTTTGCGTACCTCACAACATCTCTGAGCCTTTCACACTGCTCGGTTGACATCGCCCCGTTGTAGAACCTGAAGTGTACGTATCCCACATCCCCCTTCTCCTCGTACTCAACCTCCATGTAGGTTTTAAAGTCAACCCTCTCCCAGGGTTTTATCTCAACCTCTGGAACGCTATCTGCGAGCTCTGGAAAGACCCTCAGAACGGGGAGCTTTATGGACTCCTTACCTCTCTTCCTCACGTGGGTTATCCACACAGCCCCGTCCCTCGTCCCCACGCAAACCGCCTCATCCCTCCTCGCCAGAACCTCCCCGGGCTTTCCCCTCAGCTCCTCCTCGGGGTAAGCGTTGTAGAGGAAGACCTCCTCCCCGAAGACCCTCCCGTCAAGCACTCCCGGCTGGCTGTCGCTCGCGTAGATCTTTCTCAGAACGTCCTCCGTTGAGTCCTTATCCCAGTCTATTCTCCTCACGGACTGCTCCATCCTCGGGTTCCATCTTCCCTCCCTCTGGGGCTCCGGTATGAAGTTCCCACTTTCAGACTTCTCAACAGCCTCAAGGACACACTCAACGGCAGCCTCAGTTACCTCGTTCCTGTAGATGCTGGACTTCCTTGCGAACCTCATGGGGAACTCCCTCCACGCCCAGAGGTCCCCCGCGTCGTACTCCTCGTGAGCCTCTATCAGGGTAACCCCCCACACCCTCTCACCCCTCACTATCGCCCAGTCAAGGGCAGAGGGTCCCCTGTCGCCCCTCACTCCCGGATGGACTATCAGTGTCTTGTAGCGCCTCCAGACCTCGGAGGGAATCTTTCTCTTGAGGAACGGAGCTATTATGAGGTCGGGTTTGTAGAGCTCCGCCGCCTCTATCATGAGCTCTGGATGGACGTCCAGCTCGACGGAGACCTCGTGTCCTCTCTCTGTTAGTTCGCAGTATAGCCTCTGGGACAGTGAGTTGAAGCGGTAGCAGTAAAAGAGCACTTTCATAATTTTGTAGCTATCAGATCTTTTTTGTACTTGAAGTAAGCTGCACAGGCTCCCTCAGAGGAGACCATACAGGAGCCTAGCGGATTGGAAGGAGTACATACTGTTCCAAAAAGTTTGCAGTCTGTAGGCAGGGCTACGCCTCTTATAACTTTGCCGCAGATACAGGCGGGATGTTCTCGCGGTTCCGGTAAGGCTACGACAAAACGTTTTTCCGCATCCCAGTACTGGTATTCCTTCTTTATTTTCAGTGCACTGTAGGGCACCCAGCCCAGGCCTCTCCATTCAAACCCCTTCCTTAATTCAAATACATCCGCAACGAACTTCTGCGCCTTTTTATTACCTTCTCGTGTAACGAAACGACTATACTGGTTCTCGACCTTAGCAACCCCATTAACTATCTGTTTAATTATCATATAGACAGCCTGGAGCACGTCTACAGGCTCGAAGCCGGATATAACTACGGGTTTTAAAAACTCCTCAGCAAAATACTCGTAGGGTCTTGTTCCTATTATCGCGCTAACGTGTCCCGGTCCTATGAAAGCATCTATGCTGACTTTGCCTATATCCCTCATCTCCGGCGCATTAAGTATGTGTTGAATTGCAGCCGGCGTAATCACATGGTTACATACTACGGATAGGTTGTTAATACCTAGTTCTCTTGCCCTCTTTATTAACACTGCCGTTTGAGGAGTAGTTGTCTCAAACCCTATGGCGAAAAATACAACCTGGCGGCCCGGATTATTTTTAGCTATTTCGATAGTATCTAGGCAAGAATACACCATACGAACATCAGCCCCTTCTGCCCTTATATCCAGCAGGCTCTTCCGTCTAGATCCAGGAACCCTTAGCAGATCACCGTAAGAGCAAAGAATTACGCCCTGTTTAGCCAGTTCTATAGCCAAGTCCACCCTGCTCATAGGCATGACACAGACAGGACAACCAGGGCCGTGTATGAAATTGACAATACCCTCAAGAAGCTGGTCTATTCCATATTTCATTATCGAGTGGGTATGCCCACCGCAGAATTCCATGATGTTTATGGGCAGATTGGGCATTTTCTTAGCTAGATTGTCTATTAGCTTTAATACCTTGCTTACCTCCCTAGGATCCTTAAAGAGCTTAAGCTTATGAATGCTCATTCGTCCAATGAATATATTGGGCCTCCATTCGTGTAGGTATGAGATCGATCAGCTGAAGAAGATTGACTTATGAATATTCATTCGCTATATTACTTTTGTGAAATTCGTAATACCAAAAGGAGGCGATGTGTGAAGCCTCTCGCAATAGCCTTCATATTATGTTACATAGCCTTTGGGCATGATCTGTGGATAAGCAAAGAAGATTCATACTACGTTCTCTATTATGGACACATACATCCGTCCGAAGGGGAGAGCGGTTTTATAAACTATAATCCCCAAAATGTGCAGAGCTTCAAATGTTTTAACTACCAAGGGAACATAGAAGCTGCTAATTTTGAGAAGACATATCCTGCAAAGCTAAAGGGAGAGGATTGTGCAGTTGTCTATGCACTGTTGAATACAGGCTACTGGTCGAAAACTGTGAGCGGGATAAAACATCTTCCCAAAAGCAAGTTAAGTGGTGCTATAGAAAGCTGGCAGTCCTACGAGAGTGTTAAGAACATATACCGCTGGTCGAGCAAATTTAAAGAACCTCTAACCGACGACCTTGAGATAGCCCCTGCGGAGAACCCTTTTAAAGCAAAAGTGGGAGATAAAATTACGCTGATAGTTTATTACAGGGGAAGACCTGTAAAGGATGCCGTTGTTGCTTATAAGGATACCGTTATAGGCAGAACCGATGAAAATGGAAGGATAAATGTTAGGCTCAGACATAAGGGTACACAGGTAATCAGGGCATCGGTAAGATGGAAAGCGGATGACGCTGGTGCAGACTTCATTGTAAGAGCTACAACTCTCGTTTTTAACCTGAGATGATAAGGGTGGCTTTATTTACCTTGATTGTTTCTGTATGCTTTGCGCACAATCTACAATACGGTATTTCAAGGGAAGGTAATTGCATAGTTGTAAATTTCTATTTTCCCGATAACACAAGGTTTTCATACGAGAGATATGAGGTTTACAGGGACGGAAGCAAGTTACCGTTCCAGGTAGGAAGAACGGATGCTCTCGGGAGGGCTATTTTCTGCCC
>JALWEK010000187.1 GCA_027014185.1 Aquificaceae bacterium | reverse complement strand
CAACAAACTCCGTCCCACCTACAGAGTAGGGTATAAAACCAAGGTCCAGGCAGTTCCCCTTTGTTGGACCCTCTAGGTAGCATATCTTGGAGCAGTTCCAAACCTCCCTCCCGCCCAGCACCTCTTTATCCCAGCAGGCATTTACAAACGCAGGATACCCATCTTCCGAAGGCTCTCCTATTCCAATGCCCGCCCTCTTCACTTTGTGGCTCCACTTCCGGAGAAGGTACGAGAACCTTACGGGAAAGCCCCATCTGTTTTGGAGGTTCTGAATGTAAGTGAGGGTCACGAACCTCACATGACCTTTCGGCAACTCTGCGGGAGAGAAGGTTCTTACCTCGTTTACGCTGGGCGACTTCAGCAAAACCTTTTGGGTTTTCACCTTTACAGAACATGAAGAGATCAAGAGGAGGGCTAGAACAAGGTACAGACCCAACCTCATGGCGATCGGGGATATATTTTAATACTCTGTGATGAAGGTCTCCTTCTGCACTCTCGGATGCAGGATGAACCAGTTCGATACAGACCTGATGCGTTCCAGGTTCGCGGAGTCCGGATACGAGGTGGTGGACTTCGAGGAAAAGGCGGACGTTTACGTAATCAACACCTGCACCGTCACCGTCGGAGGGGACAGATCCTCGAGGCAGGCCATATACCAGGCCAAAAGACGGAACCCCAGAGCTGTCGTGGTGGCCACGGGTTGCTACGCCCAGGTTAAGCCAGAAGAACTCTCCTCTCTCAAGGAAGTGGATCTTGTTATCGGAAACACCCACAAGTCCGAGATCCTCAGGCTCGTGGAGGATTTCCTTGAGAGGAGGGACAAGAAGGTAGTAGTTGGGGAGATATTCAGGGAAAAGGAACTCAGGAACTTCGACCTCGTCCTCTACTTCGAGGAGACGAGGCCCTTTCTGAAGGTCCAGGAGGGATGCAACAAGTTCTGCACCTTCTGCGTGATACCCTTCGCGAGGGGAAAGGTCAGGAGCGCTCCCAAGGAGAAGGTCGTAGAGCAGGTCAGGATCCTCGCGGAGAGAGGCTTTAAGGAAGTAGTCCTCTCGGGAACACAGCTCTCCCAGTACGGATGGGACATAGGAAGCTCCCTCTACGAGCTCCTGCTGGATCTTCTAAAAGTGGATGGGATAGAGATAATCAGGCTCTCCTCCATGCACATCAAGGAGATGGACGAGAGACTCCTCGATCTTATAACGGCGGAAAGGAAAATCGCCCCTCATTTCCATCTGTCCCTCCAGAGCGGTTCGAAGAGGATCCTTGATCTGATGGAGAGGGGCTACACGGTGGAGGAGTTCAGGAATGTCGTGGAGTTCATACTCGATAGAAGGCCCGAGTCCGCCATAGGGACCGACATAATAGCGGGCTTTCCAACAGAGAGCGATGAGGATTTCGAGGAGACTCTGGAGTTCGTCAGAAACACTCCCTTCGCATACCTCCACGTCTTCCCCTACTCGGACAGGCCCTTTACGAAGGCGAGCAGGCTAAAGCCCAAGGTCCCCGAAAGGATAAAGAAGGAGAGAGTGAAAGCCCTCAGAGAACTAGATCAGCAGAAGAGGGAGGAGTTCAGGGAGAAGAACAGGGGGAGGAAGCTCAGGGCCATAGTCCTCTCCGAGGGAAGGGCGCTCACAGAGAACTACATAGAGTTAGAGATCTCCAAAAAACACAGACCTGGAGATCTGATAGAGGTAGTCCTCTAATACTTCCTCTCGGTAGGCTGGTACCTTGTTATCCTGACGGGGATGTAGTCGAGTTTGAGCTCTCCGTTCTCGTAATAAACGAGGGAGTGCTTGAGGAAGTTCTCGTCGTCCCTCTCCGGATAGTCCTCCCTCGAGTGTCCTCCCCTCGACTCGCGCCTGTTCAGAGCACACAGGGCTACGGCCCTCGCGAGTTCGAGCATGTTCCTGAGTTCGAGGAGTTCTATGAGCTTTGTGTTGAAAACCCTGGACTTGTCCACCACGGGGACCCTCTCCCACCTCTCGAGAAGCTCAGAGAGCTCCTCGTAGGCACTCCTGAGGGACTCCTCATCTCTGAATATTCCCATCTTGGCCCAGGTTATCTCCCCCATCTGGGCCCTTACATGGGCAAGGTTCTCTTCTCCTTCCCTCTTCATGAGATCTTCGATGAACTCCCTTCCCTTGTTCACATCACCTTCCGTAAGCTCCAAGTGGTCCACCTCTTTCACGAACTCCCTTACAGCCATCCCTGCATACTTTCCGAATACTATCAATTCGGTAAGGGAGTTCCCACCGAGCCTGTTGGCCCCGTGAACGGATACACATGCACACTCTCCCACCGCATAGAGCCCCTCCAGGGGAGTTTCCGAGGTTCTGTAATCTGTTATATGTATTCCACCCATCCAGTAGTGGTCCGTCGTCCGTACTGGGACGAGATCCTTTACGGGATCCACACCT
>JALWEK010000186.1 GCA_027014185.1 Aquificaceae bacterium | reverse complement strand
ATGCCACCACTACATCCAAATGCTAATATAAAAATTAATGGAAGTATTTTTTTAAGGTTTGGTTTTACTGGTTTTTCAGGAACTCTAGCAGGGTCAATAATCTTAAACTGCTCTCCTTGTTGTCTTCTTTCAAGGGCCTCTGCTTCTTCTTCCTCCCCAGGTAAGGCCTCCTCCCATGGCGGTCATGAGAACTAGATCTCCCCTCTTTAGCCTCCCTTCCTGAATGGCCTCGTGGAGGGCTATCGGTATCGATGCGGCGGAGGTGTTTCCGTACCTGTCTATGTTTACAAAGGCCTTATCCTTAGGTATGCCCAGCTTCTCCATCAGGGCGTTTATTATCCTCACGTTCGCCTGATGGGGTATAACGAGATCGATCTCATCCGGTGAGACCCCAGCCTCCTCGAGGACTTTGCGGCAGGCATCTTCCATGTTCCTCACGGCGACCTTGAACAGCTCCCTCCCCTTCATCTTTATGTAACCGCACTTCTCGGCGTACAGTATGTCCCAGAGGCTCCCGTCGGAGAACATCCTTGATGCGAGTATGTCGCTCTCATCCTCAGACTTTTCCAAGACGACGGCTCCAGCACCGTCCCCGAAGAGGACGCAGGTGCTCCTGTCAGTCCAATCCACAATCTCTGAGAGCTTTTCAACCCCTACTATGAGAATCTTCTTCGCTTTGCCCGATTTCAGGAGCCCGTCGGCCACCTCTAAGGCGTATATAAACCCACTGCAGGCTGCGGAGATGTCAAAGGCGTAACCCTTCTTGGCTCCGAGCTCGGCCTGAAGGAGGCAGCCTGTGGAGGGAAACTTCTTCTCCGGAGTCAGGGTTGCGATAAGGACAACGTCCAGATCCTCGGGATCGACCTTGGCGTTCTCCAGGGCTTCCAGGGAGGCTCCCTTTGCCATCTCTACAACGTTTTCCTCCTTTGCAACCCTTCTCTCCTTTATGCCTGTCCTTGTAGTTATCCACTCGTCCGAGGTGTCCACCATCTTTTCAAGGTCGAAGTTCGTAAGGACCTCCTTCGGAAGGTAAACGCCCGTACCAGCTATCTTTGTCCCCATTCAGACCCTCACTTCCTGGGGTATGAGCTCCTTTATGTTCTTAACCAGTTTGCTGTTGAAGTCGTGGGTGAGGAACTCGGAAGCCACCCTAATTGCGTTCCTTATAGCTTTTGCGTTCGCCCTTCCGTGGGTTATTATCACGGGTTTCTTAGCACCCAGCAAAGGGATACCTCCGTACTCAGTGAAATCGGCCTTCTTCTTAAATCTGTTTAACGCTGGAAGCAGGAGGAATGCACCCAGCTTTGCCAGGATACTCTTCTTGATCTCAGCCTTTATCATCTGAACTATAGCGAGCCCCAAACTTTCGCTGGCCTTCAGTATTATGTTCCCAACGAACCCGTCGCACACTATAACATCGAAAGTCCCGGCGTATATGTCCCTGCCTTCGGCGTTTCCCACAAAATTAAGGTTGGTCTGCTTCAGGAGGGGATACGTTTCCTTGACGAGCTCGTTTCCCTTTCCCTCCTCCTCCCCTATGCTCAAGAGTCCCACCCTCGGGTTCCTTATCCCTAGTATCTCTTCGGCGTAAGTATGTCCTATGATGGCAAACTGGACGAGGTGCCTCGGCTTGGAGTCCACGTTCGCACCCACATCTATAAGGACCGTCTTGCCCTTCGGGTTTGGCAGGGCAACCCCTATGGCCGGTCTCTCCACCTCCTCCTCGGCACCAACTATGAACTTGCCCACCGCCAGAACTGCCCCTGTGTTCCCCGCGGAGACGAGCCCGTGCGCCCTACCTTCTCTGACGAGCTTTCCACAGACGTAGAGCGAGGAGTTCTTCCTCTTCAGAACCGTAGATGGCGGCTCGTCCATGTCAACGTTGTCCGGGGCGTCAACCACCTCCAGGAGGGGGTTTTCAGCTTCTCCGGATTTCTCCAAAATACTTTGTATCTCCTCTCCCTTACCTACCAGGAAGACCTTGTACCCAAGCTCTCTGGCCGCCAGGATACCGCCGCGAACGATCTCAAGGGGAGCGTAATCCCCCCCGTTACAGTCCAGGGCAAAACTCAGCTCTTCCATCAGTCGATAGATATAACTTCCCTGCCCTTGTAGTATCCACAGTAAGGGCAGACCCTATGGGGAACTATCTTCTCCCCACAGTTCGGACACTCACTCAGGGAGGGTATTCCTCTCTTGAACTTGTTAAAGAAGTTCTGGGATCTCCTCTGGTCCCTTCTCCATTTGGAAGTCTTCGCCTTGGGAACAGCCATCGGTTACCTCCTATCCTGAGAGCAGGTTTTTTAGTATAGCAAATATGGGATCGGTCGGATGACCCTTTTCCTCCTCAAAGATGTAGGCGTGATGATGTATCCCAGAGCAGTCCGGTTTGCAGAGGGGCTTCATGGGGACGCTCAGGATCAGCTCTTCTCTTACAAGCTCTT
>JALWEK010000185.1 GCA_027014185.1 Aquificaceae bacterium | reverse complement strand
AACCCCTGTTCCTACACCGGTATGTTCCTTAAGAAGTACCTCAAGGGTAGCGAGAAGGTGGCCTAACCTACCACCTTGTCCTTGCCCGTTCTCTTAGCTATGTACAACTTTTCGTCCGCTTCCCTTATGAGATCTTCGGGGTTTTCTATACCCTCCCTCATCTCGGCAACACCGAAGCTGGCGGTGAAGTCTATCTTCCTGCCTTCGTGTTCCACCGTGTGGTTCGCTATAACCTTTCTGAGCCTTTCCGCCACTAGCAGGGCCTCATCCTTCGTTATACCCGGGAGTATTATGGTGAACTCCTCACCTCCGGTCCTAGCCGCTACATCCTTGGCTCTCAGGTAGTTCCTGAGGATGTTGCCTACCTCTTTGAGCACCTTATCTCCGGCGAGATGTCCGTAGGTATCGTTTATCTCTTTAAAATCGTCGAGATCGAGCATGATCACAGAGAAGGGGTAGCCGAACCGTTTGAAGTCTCTAAAGAACTCGGAGAGGGCCCTTTCGAAGGATCTCCTGTTCCTCAGACCCGTCAGCGGGTCTATATTCGCTTCCTCCTTTACCTTCCTGAGCTCTTCCCTGAGTCTCTCTATCTCGTGTTTCTGCTCCTCCAGCTTGTTTATAAACTTTCTGTTTACATCCTTTAGCTCTTTGACCTCCCCCATTATCCTCTCCAGTACCATCTTTATGTCTTTCCCAAGGTCCGACGCTGCGATCTCCTCAAGCCTCTTTCCCCCCTCCGATATACCCCTGTCGTGCTCGCTCACGCTCTTTAGCAGCTTCTGTATCTCATCGAAGAGCTCCTCTGCTACCCTTTCCACAAGACTTGCGGACTCTTCAACCTCCTTATCGAGTTTGACGTTGTACAGGTCCAGGTAGAGATCGATCAGCTGGGCCTTCGAAAGGGATAGCCTTTTCTCTTTCGCGTAGCAGAATATGAGGAACCACCTCTCGTAGTTCTGGGGGGAGGGGATTATCTTCTCGGTGGCCATGAACTTGAGAACTTCCTTGACTATATCGCTAAGCTCCTTGTAGTCTTCCTCGCTAAGGGACTCCCCGTTTACTATCTTCTGATGGAGTTTGCACTCTACCTTTTTTCTCATAATGGCAAAAATTTTAACCCATGAGGTTCGTTGATGCCCACACTCATCTTGAGCTCTTCGCCTTTCGGGACATCCCCTTGGAAAGGGCGAGAAGCGTTGAAGATGTGAGAAACATGATTTTGAGCTCGCCTAAGGAGGTCGTCTTGGGATGGGGGTGGAGGGAGGAGAGCCTGGGAACTTCCCTGGAGAGGAGGCATCTGGAGGATATACCCAAAGCGGTCCTACTCCTGAGGATGGACGCCCACGTTGGGGTAGTGAACGGCAGGCTGATAGATACGATCGGGCTGGAGGAGAGCGATAAGTTCGATCCCGAGAGAGGGTACCTTTACGAGGAGGAACTCTGGAGGGTGGCTTCACTCTTTAAGCCGAAAGGGAAGGATATGGCCAGGGCCATAATGAAAGGACTCCGGGAAGCTGCCTCGATGGGTGTAGTAGAGGTACACGATTTTGTAGATGGGGATCTCGCCGAGGTTTACGCAGGTCTCGAGGATATTCCGGTCAGCGTGGTGCTTATGCCTTACTACGAGGATCATGAGAGGGTAGTTGATATTGTTAAAAGATCGAAAAGGTTACGGCTCGGATGGGTAAAGATCTTCGTCGATGGCTCGATAGGTGCGAGGACAGCTTACCTGAAGGAGCCTTACGAGGATACCAGCAGCCGAGGATTGCTTCTTAAAAACTACAGGGAGATAGCCTCGGCGGTGGAGGAGCTCGAGTCCAAGGGCTTGAGGGTAGCCCTACACGCTATAGGGGATGGGGCCGTGGAGGAGTGTCTGAGGGCCTTTGAGGTTGTGAGGCCGAAACTTCCCTACCACAGGATAGAACACGCCGAGCTGATAACCAGAGAGCAGGCTTTGAGGGCTAAGGAGCTGAGACTCCTCCTCTGCATGCAGCCCAACTTTACCCCGTTCTTCAGAGAAACCTATCTAAAAGCACTGGGGAGGGAGAGAAGCTCGAGGATAAACCCTATAGGTATGCTCGATGAGCTAGGAGTCGATATGATCTTCGGTTCGGACATGATGCCCTTCGATCCGATGTACGGCTTCAGCTACGCAAAGAGTGTACTGGGTGAGAGGAAGGCAAAATACTATTACGGAGGCTGGAGGAATGAGGGAAGGTATCTATGACCTCCTTGTAATCGGAGGGGGACCGGCGGGCATATCGGCCTCCATATACGCCGCGAGGAAGAAGATGGATTTTCTCCTCGTAACCGAAGCGGTTGGGGGCCAGGTTCTCACATCGGGTGAGATCGAGAACTTCCTAGGCTACTCGGAGATAGATGGAGTTCAGCTCGTGGAGAAGATGATGGAACACATGGGCCACTTCGGTATAGAGCCCCTGCTCGACAGGGTTGTGGAGGTCAAGAAAAACGGAGAGGGTTTTGTGAGCAGGACGATGTCTGGAAAAGAGTTCATCTCGAAGAGCCTCCTTCTCTGTACTGGTTCGGAACACAGGAAGCTTAACGTCCCCGGCGAGAGGGAGTACACGGGAAGGGGAGTCTCGTACTGCTACACCTGCGATGCCCCCTTCTTCAAGGATGCCAGGGTACTAGTTGTGGGCGGCGGGAACGCCGGATTTGAGGCGGCGGAACAGCTTGTAAACTACGCCAGAGAGATCTACATAGCCGAGATAACGGACACCCTCAGGGCGGACGAGATCCTGAGGGAAAAGGTCCTATCCTCTCCAAAGGTAAAGCTGCTACTCAGACACGCAGTTAAGGAGATAAGGGGAGACGGCTCGAAGGTGACGGCGGTCCTGCTGGAGGACCTCTCGGAATCCAAAGTTTACGAGCTTCCGATTGACGGCGTCTTTGTGGAGATAGGCCTCGTTCCCAGGACGGAGCTCGCCCGTCAGCTCGGCCTGCTCCTGAACGAGAGGGGCGAGGTGATCATCGACTGTAACAACCGGACCTCGGAAAGGGGTGTTTACGCGGCCGGAGACTGTACCAACATCTTTGCGAAGCAGATAATAACGGCAGCCGGTGAGGGAGCGAAGGCTCTTCTCTCCCTGTACCATGACCTAACCTACTCTTCCTGATATCATTTATTACCCATGAGCCTCTTCTCCCGGGTGAACTCCTTCATCGAGGACAGGATAGGGATAAGGTCCTACCCTGTGAAGGTGGTTTCCCTCTTCGCCCTTATAGTTTTCGCATCCATGTTCTTGACCTTCTGTGTTGATGTCCTCTTCTCGTACAGGGAGGTGAAGGAGGAGATAAGGATAGCGAGCGAGAGGGCCGCCCTCTTCAGAACAACAGCCATCAGAAACACGATCCTGAGCCTTTTCCAGGCTGACATGGCCCTGGCGGACGCGATCGGGAGGGAAGGCCTAGATTCCGTAAGGCCCTTCTTCGGTGGATACGTAACCTGCGCTTACGATGGTGAGTACCTTTTGGGAGAGGTGGATGAAAAGGTTCTAAAGGATGCCCTTGTGCGTTCTGGGAACAAATCCTTTTACTTCCACATAGTGCCTGATACATGGCTCGGCGTCTCAGTTATAAACAGGGAGGGCAGAAAGTACGCCTTCTGCCACAGCGTCCCTTACCTAAAGAGCATACTTTCGAAGAGACTTGGGGCAATATCGAGATACGGGGCAGAGTTCTACTTCGGGAAGAGGCCCCAGGTGCACGAGGGTGATGTTCTTGTCTCCTACGAGAGCGGCTTTACGAACGCCAGCATGTACGTGGTCGTTCCTTCTAGGAACATACTGCACACACTTATAAAGGACAGGGTTGTACTCTACCTGCGTACCTATCTGATCCTTCTCCTGTTCCTCGGTCTGTCCTACCTCCTCTGGGCCCGCCTTATAAACTACCCCGTACTCAGGATCAGAAAGGCCCTTGAGTCGCTTGAAGCTGGAGATTACGACCTCGATCTCTCGGACATAAAGGGTGCCAAGGACGAGTTTGGATTCATAGGCAGACTCCTGAGCAACTACGCCAAGGAAACCAAAAACAGGTTCGAGAAGCTCGAGCTCATAACAGAGACGGCCCTAAGCCCGGTGAACTCGCCCGAAGAGGTACCAGGATTCGTCAGGAACGTTCTAGACAGGATAGACGAGATATTCGGCGCTAGATCCTCCCTCTTCGTGATAGAGGACAAGGAGAGCGGCAGGATACTTATGAGCATACCCTCGAGCAGAACTACACCTGAACAGGCAGAGAGCCTGATGAGATTTTACAAAAGCGGGAGTGAGGGCGTGAGATCGGATACGGGTGAGCCCGTTTGCTTTAAGGAGAGGGGGAAGAGGGGTTGCAGGAGCATAGTTCTCTTCAAGCTCGACGAGGAGACCCGGGGAGGGCTCGTATTCAGCTTCAAGGAGGATATGGACAAGGTTAACGAGAGCTACCTGAAGATCCTATGCCAGCACATAGTCGGAACGATAAAGCTGAGCCATCTGGCCTCTACGGACCCCCTCACCGGAATACCGAACAGGCGCATGCTCGAGATAGATATGAAGAACTACGGGAGGCTTGCAAAGAGGTATAACAAGCTGCTCAGCTTAGTTATGCTGGATATAGACAACTTCAAGAGTGTAAACGATACTTACGGCCACGCCGCTGGGGACGAGGTTCTGAAGAAGATAGCCAACCTACTAAAGGAGAGCATAAGGGAAACGGACAGGGTTTACAGATACGGAGGTGAGGAGTTCGCCATACTCTGTCCCGAGACGGACAAGGAGGGCGCCTACGAGCTCTCGGAGAGGATCAGGGAGAGGATAAAGAACACGAAGATAGAGCTGGATAAGAACAGGTACGTTTATATCACCGTCAGCCTAGGCGTTGCGAACTTCCCAGAGGACGCCTCCGATCCCGAAGAGCTCTTGGCCGTTGCCGATATAAGCCTGTACAGGGCTAAGAGCGAAGGGAAGGACAAGACCGTTATCCTGCTTGGCAGCAGCGACAGGGACAGATACCTGGAGAGGTTCAGGAGCGAGAGGGAGCTAGATGAGCTCATACGCTCTGGATCTTACACCTACCACCTCCAGCCCATATACGAAATACAGAAGGACTACGTATTCGGCTACGAGCTCCTGTTCAGGGTTATAAAGGGGGGAGAGGAGATACCTATGGGCAACTTCCTCGACAGCGTTCAGGACATAAGCCTTCTGGAGAGGATAGACCTTATAACCCTAAGGAGCGTGGTCGAACTCCTGAAACAGGACGAGCTTTACAGGTACACCTTCTTCATAAACGTGTCTCCGAGGAGTCTGGAGAGGGGAAAACTCTTTTCGGAGCTCTCCAAGCTCCCGAGCTACTTCAGATCCCGCATATACCTTGAGATCACTGAGAGAGAAACCTTCCTCAACGCGGAGAGCGCACTGAGGTACATGGAGGAGCTTAAGAACCTGGGCTACAAGGTCGTTATGGACGACTTCGGGAGCGGGTTCTCCACCCTATCCTCGATGAGAAGCTTCATAAAGTTTCTCGATCTCCTGAAGGTGGACGGCTCCTTCATAAGGAATCTGAGCAAGGACCCCTACAACAGAGCTATACTCGAGAGCATAAAGGCGATGGCGGACAGGTTCTCCATCGATCTGGTTGCCGAGTACATAGAGACCTACGAGGACCTGGAGACGGTGAGGAGGATGGGGATAAGGTTCGGCCAGGGCTTTTACTTCGGGAAGGCAGATATAAAGGCTATAGCCTGAAGTCCTCCCCCAGGTATGTCTTTCTGACCTCCCTGAGCTCCACAACGTTCACAGGCTCGCCCTGGGCGATGATCCTTCCCTCGGAGATTATGTAAACCCTATCCACTATGCTGATCGTTTCTCTAACGTTGTGATCGGTTATAAGTATCCCAATATCCTGATGCTTCAGCTCCTTTACCATCTTCCTTATATCGCTCACTATTATAGGATCGAGGCCTGCAAAGGGCTCATCGAGAAATAGATAGCGTGGCTTGGTTATCAGGCTCCGGGCGATCTCGAGCCTCCTCTTCTGACCTCCGGACAGTGTAAAGGCCTTCTGGTTCCTGAGGGTTAGGAGCCCGAAGTCTTCCAAAAGGGCCTCCGCCTTGGCTACCGCCTCCTCCCTGCTGCTGGTAAAGAACTCCAGGAAGATCAGCAGGTTCTCCATTACGGTCAGATCCTCGAAGAGGGTGTGCTCCTGGGGAAGGAAGGCTATTCCCTTCTTTGCCCTTTCGTGAGGTGGCAGGTGTGTTATATCCTCCCCATCTAGCTCTATCCTGCCGCTGTCCACCTTCACGAAACCCACCAGGGAGTTGAAGAGGGTGGTCTTCCCGGCCCCGTTGGGACCCAGGAGGCCCACTATCTCCCCCCTCTGGAGGCTCAGGCTGACGTCCTTTATAACTTTCCTTCCCTTACACCTCTTCCTGATGTCCCTCGCTACGAGCATTAAGCCTCTATCTCCTCCCTGACGTCCTCGTAGCTCTTGTACTCCTCGCTCTGGAGAACATCGGTTATGAAGAGGTCTATCTCCTCCTTGTCCAGGATGGCGCCGGCTATGAGCTTGCCGGTGTACCTGTTATTCTTTATCTCCCAGAACATGTAGAACTCAGGATACTTCTCCTTTATCTTCCTGTAAGCGAAACCGTATTTGCTGTCCTTGAGTGGGTTTTGCTCGAGAAAGAAGTGATCTTCACTCAGCGTGATCTTGTGCAGCACCACACCCTTCTTGGTTTTAACCACCTCCAGCTTCAGCTCCCAGTCTTTGAGGGTTTCCATGTTTACCTCCTTCGGACGTTTCAACCTTTATTATATTCCCATGGATCTCAAAAACCCCGTGTTCATACACGGATGGGCCTTCTCCTCCAAGGTCTTCGGAGGTCTCCAGGGTATAAAGCCCGACCTCCCCGCCCACGGCTCCAGCACTAAACCCTACAGGGGTTTTGATAGGCTGGTCGAGGATCTCGCCCTTTCGCTGCCGGGCAGTCACGACGTTATCGGATGGTCCTTAGGGGGCTCCGTGGCCCTGTTGCTCGCTCTGAGGTTCCCCTTTAAGGTGAGAAGGCTCTTTTTGATCGGGACCTCTCCCTTCTTCGGAGGGGCGTGGCCCGAGAGGAACATAAAGGCCTTCAAGCTCAGGGTAAGGAGGGAGGGAATAACCGCTTTCAGAAGGATGGCCTATCCAAAAATGTTCGAGGACGACCTCAGCGAAGAAGAGGCCATGAAGATGCTCGACGACTACGTCGATCTCGATCTTAGAGGCGTGCTCCCCTTCCTGAACAAGGAGGTTTTTATACTTCAGGGGGAGGGGGATACCGTGGTTCCGTTTCGAGAGGCCTATAAGTTACGCAGCCTGATAAGAGGGAGTAAACTAATAATACTTCCAGGAGGTCATTTCCCTGCAGAGGATGAAAGGAGCTTACTCTCTTCGCTTCTCAAGATCCGCTGAGACTTACGAGAGATGGGCGATCCCTCAGAAGGAGTCCGCCCTTGAGCTCGTGAGCTTTGTGAAACCGAGGGGCTCGGTTCTCGATCTGGGATGCGGGACGGGCTTCGTCTCCTCCTTTCTACCCGAGGGGTGCACGCCCGTGGGCCTTGACA
>JALWEK010000184.1 GCA_027014185.1 Aquificaceae bacterium | reverse complement strand
TATCCTTATTCGCCCTCACCGTCCACAGGATTTTCAACCCCGTCCTCAAGCTCCTGACCGGAAAGGACGAGTACTTCGCAAACTTTCTGATAGGAACGATCATCTTCACAGGGCTCCTAGCCTCAAGGTGGTCTGGAGGAGGGCTCTACGTTTGGATGGTGACCCTCCACATGCTCTCGGGAGCTATCCTGATAATCTACATACCCCTGAGCAGGCTCTCCCACTTCGTCTATTACTTCTTGTCTGTCTTCTTCTACGGCTGGAACGTGGGAAAGAGGGGGGTGAGCTTCTGATGGAGGTTCTGAGATGATAGCGAACGAAGCTCATCTTCACCTCGTCCTTAACCACTTTCCCATACTCGGTGCCATATTTGCAATTCCGCTCTTGGCTTACGGGTTCTTCAGGAAGAACACCTCCCTAGAGAGGGCAGGACTCCTCTTCCTGCTATTTGTGGGAATAGTATCCGTCCCGACCTACCTGAGCGGTGAGTCCGCGGAGGACATAGTGGAGAAGCTCAGAGGTATCTCTGAGGTGTACATAGAAAAGCATGAGGAGATTGCAGGTGTGGCTGTCGCTGTTGCTCTTGTTACATCCCTGGTCTCCCTGATAGCCCTCTTTCTGTCTCTAAAAAATAGCCCTCTCCGAAGGGCTTTCACCGGCATAGCTTTGCTCTTGGCTTTTCTAACCTCAGGCGTGATGGTGCTGACCGCGAACTACGGCGGGAAGATAAGGCACAGCGAGATAAGGGACGGGGTACAGCTCCAGAAAACACCCTACGAAGATGAGAGGGAGGATGATGATTGAGGAGGTTCTGAGATGACGCTTCGCGTGGAGCATAAAGAAGATATTACAGAGAAGGAGATAGAGACCTTCTACGAGGTCTGCAGGAGTTCTATAAACGCGGAAGTCGCATCCTATTTAGAAGCGTGCGTGCGCTGCGGTCTCTGTGCTGAAGCCTGCCTCTTCTACATGGGGGAGAACATCTCCGGGAAGATAGACCCCACACTCACTCCGGCCTACAAGGCGGACCTCCTCAGGGAGATATACAAGGAGAACTACACCCTCTGGGGGAGACTGAAGAAAGCCCTCGGTTTAGGGGTCAAGATAGACCCAGAAGACCTGAAAGAACAGGTCAGGCTCGCCTTCTACACCTGCACCATGTGCGACAGATGCACCAAGGTATGCCCCATGGGTATAGACACCCCGCGCCTCGTTGCGATAGTCAGGAGCGCCCTAACCTCAGCGGGGCTCGTTCCGGAGGACCTGGCGGAGGCTACGAACACCGCAATTGAGAAGGGAAGCCCCCTCGGCGTTGACGTCCCGACGTTTCTGAGCAGGATAGACTTCATCTCCGACGAGTGGGAGGTTGAGATCCCCGTTGACCAGAAGGCGGAATACCTGTACATACCTTCCTCCATAGAGCTCATGAAGTATCCCTCCTCCGTCGCCTCAACCGCAAAGGTTCTCAACCGCCTTGGTGTGAGCTGGACTCTCTCAACCAAAGCCCACGAGGCTACCAACTTCGGACTCTTTACCCAGAGCAAGGAGGTAACGAAGGAGCTCCTCAGAAGGATACTGGATGGAGCCAAGGAGCTCGGGATAAAGACGATAATAGCCCCCGAGTGCGGGCACGCCTACCAGTCCATGAGGTTCGTCGCCCCCAACGTCTTTCCAAAGGAGTGGGACTTTGAGGTCCTTAACGTGGTTGAGTTCCTCTACAGGATGCTGGAGGAGGGAAGGCTCAAGCTGAGCAAAAAGGTGATTGACCAGATAACCCTCCACGACTCCTGCCAGATAGGAAGGAGGGGAGGCGTCCTTAAGGAACCTCGGGAGGTCTTGAAGCTGATAGCCGAGGAGTTCAAAGACTCTGTGGAGTTTCCCGAGAAGAACATCTGCTGTGGTGGCGGTGGCGGCGTTGTGGTGGAACATGAGGCGGACTACCACAGGCAGAAGGCGTTCCTTGCAAAGGCTGAGCTCTTTGATAAGGTTGGCGTTAAAAACGTCGCCTGTTACTGCGCAAACTGCATGCTCGCTTTGAGTAAGAGCTCTCAGGAACTGAACAGGGATTACAAGTTTCTGAGCCTCGTGGACCTGGTCGCCGAAGCTATAGAGGAGGAAGGAGAATGAAGAGGGTTGTGGTTGACCCCGTAACGAGGATAGAGGGGCATCTGAGGATAGAGGCTGAGGTCAAAGACGGAGTAATCCAGAAAGCTTACAGCTCGGGAACCATGGTCAGAGGTATAGAGATAATCCTCAGGGGAAGAGACCCGAGGGAGGCCTGGGCTTTAGCCCAGAGGATATGCGGGGTCTGCACCACCGTTCACGCCTTCGCCTCAATAAGGGCTGTTGAGGACGCCCTCGGGATAAACGTTCCCGAGAACGCATCCCTTATAAGAAAGCTTATGATTGGGACCCTCTTCGTCCACGACCACGTTGTTCACTTCTACCACCTCCACGCCCTT
>JALWEK010000183.1:6342-7685 GCA_027014185.1 Aquificaceae bacterium | reverse complement strand
CCTTTAGAGAGGCCGTCGAGATGGGGGTGGATCTGGTTTCCGGAAGCGGGGACAAGCTCCTCGGAGGACCCCAGGCCGGGATAATCGTCGGCAGGAAGAACATGGTGGAAGCTCTAAGGAAGAATCCCATGGCGAGGGCCCTCAGGCTAGACAAGCTAACCCTCGCAGGCCTTGAGACGACCCTGAAGCTCTACCTGGAGGGAAGGCAGGAGGAGATCCCGGTCATAAGGATGCTGACCCAGAGCGAGGAGGTTTTGAAGAAACGGGCTATGAAATTAAAGAGAAGGTTAAAGAAGGTTTTCGGGGGAGAGGTATCGGTTGTTAGGGACAAGGCTAAACCTGGTGGAGGATCCCTGCCAGGGTTGGGGCTACCCACTTACTGCGTTGCACTGAAGCATCCGGAAATTCCTCCCCACGAGATTCATGAAAGGCTCAGGAGAGGTTCCCCGCCCGTAGTGGGCAGAGTAAAGAAGGACAGCTTCCTTCTGGATATGAGAACTGTATCCGATGAGGAACTATCCCTACTGGAGCTCGCTATCTCTCTACTATGACGAACCTCCTCCCGAACTCCTTCCCTCCGAGCAGGACCTTCGCGCCCTTCAGCTCATCGATATACTTATCCTTAGTTACGACGATAGAGCCTGGAGGTATGTCCTCAGGGCTATCGACCTTTGGTATGCAGGCACGCGAGTAAAAGACCAGAGCTGGGAGCTCTGTCTTGTAGAGGTAAACCTTCTCCTGTTTACCTCTGAGTAGTTCTGCCGCTCTGGGAACGAACCTCTGGGACTCCACAACCGGCGCGTAGATAAAGAGGGACGTTATGAGCAAAAACGCGATCGGGAAAGCCGTGTAAGCGTATCTCTTTCCAAGGTATCTTGCAATCATAACGGCGAGGGGAGGGTAAAGGAAGAGTATGTAGTGATGGAGTTTGTTCTTAGATAGGCTGTAAAAAATGAGAACGAGCAGAAACCAGAGTAAAAAGAGATTGAGCCTTTTGTCCCAGCTCTTAAGCATACGTGGCACGAGCGGGAGGTACAGGGCGGAGTTGACTGCGATTATGGGCAGGTAGTACCAGAATGGGTATGGATGTATGCTCTTGTGCCCAGTGAACCTCATAACGTTCTCGTAAAGGAAGAACTTGTAGAAGTACTCGAAGCCAAACTTGTAGAGCATGGCCCCGTACCAGGAGAAGCCTATAAGAGTGAAGAGAAGAATACCCTTCAGGTTGAGGAACCTGAGATCTTTCTTCCAGAGAAGGAAGACTCCCACGGGAAGTATGACCCCAACAGGACCTTTGGTCAGGAAGGCAAGTGCCAGAACTACCCAGCCGAGGATAAACCTGC
>JALWEK010000183.1:0-6332 GCA_027014185.1 Aquificaceae bacterium | reverse complement strand
AACAGGAAAATGCCCAGGGTCATGAAGAAAGTAAGTAGCATATCCGGGGTTGCCCCTCTTGACTCTATCCAGTTGTGGGGAAAGGTGGAGAACACAACGGCCGAGAGGAGAGCCGCTTCCGGGTCAAGGACTTCGAGGGCCATCATCCAAGTGATCAGGTCTGTGGCAACCGCCGAGAGTCCTGAAACGAGCCTGCCGGAAAACTCGTTTACTCCAAACAGCTCAAAGGAGATGTCTGTGAGCCAGTAAAACATCGGAGGCTTTTCAAACCTATACTCGCAGTTGTATCTGGGGACTATGAAGTCCTTGGTTTCGATCATCCTGAGAGCGGCATCCAGGTTCTTCCCCTCGTCGGGAGAGGTTACCGAGAGGAGCCAGTTGCCGAGTATGAAGAAGTATGAGGATACTAGGATTACGATGAGCAGATCCCTTCTCATTTTCTTTCAATTCTATCAAAGGGAAAGTGCCTCTAAATTTCAAAAACTCTAAGTTTCCCGGAGCTAAAGGAACTTAAACTTATACCCATGACGGATTTGCTAAGGATGGTTAGGTCTTCCGGCTGAGCGGCCAAGCTGGGTCCGGGGGACCTGCAGGAAATACTTGAAGGGTTAGACATATACACGGACGAGCACACGCTCGTCTCCGTCGGGGACGATGCGGGAGTCTACGAACACAACGGGGTAGTCTACGTTCACACGGTAGATTTCATAACCCCGATCCTCAACGATCCCTACCTCTGGGGGGCGATAAGCGCGACCAACTCCCTCAGCGACGTCTACGCGATGGGCGGTATTCCCTTAAACGCCCTTGCGATCGTAGGCTTCAACAACTGCGATCTGGAGGTGGATGTATTTAAAGAAGTAATGAGAGGAGCGGTGGAAAAGCTAAGAGAAGCTAAAACGGTCCTCCTCGGAGGCCACACGATAGACGACAAGGAGCCCAAGTTCGGCCTCGCGGTTACCGGCTTCTGCCCGGATGGGAAGTATGTAACCCAGAGCGGAGCAAAGACCGGCCAGATTGTGGTCCTAACCAAGCCGATCGGGACGGGGATACTTATAAAGGCACTGAAGGAAGGGCTTCTAACTCAGGAGGACCTTTCGGAGGCAATAGAGAACATGCTCCTCCTCAACGACAGGGCGAGCGAGCTGATGAAGTCCTTGGAGGCCTCAGCCTGCACGGACGTTACTGGCTTCGGGCTCCTCGGGCACGCCTGGAACATATGCAGAAACTCTGGTGTGGGTATGCGCATCGAGTTCGATAAGGTCCCCGTCTACGGGGAGGCGGTAGATCTTGTGAAGAGGAAGATCTTTCCCAAGGGGGCGAGGGACAACTACAGCTTCGTTAAGGATCATCTCAAAACCGATCTCGATCTCTGGAAGATAACGCTTCTGTGCGATCCCGTCACCTCGGGGGGTCTGCTGTTTACCGTGGACAGAAAGAAGAGGGGAGAGCTTGAGAGAAAGGCCAAAGAGCTCGGCGTGAGGGTGTGTGTAATAGGCGAGGTCATACCTGAGGAAAGGCTGGAGGTGGTGTAGTTCAATCGCACCTCGGAGGTGTGGATCTGAGCAGGAGCACGTGTATGGCGGGCCTTACCGCCTCACAGCCTCCCGGCTTTTGCATGGACTCGAGTAGGACAGGCGTTATCCCTGCATCCCAGGCCAGATGTGGCAGCATCATATCGTGTCCCAGGGAGTAAAGGTCGAGGAGTCTGACCAAAAGGCCAAGCCTTTCCGTATCGCTTTTGGCCCTTCTTATCAGCTTCGCTATCTTGGGCAGGTCTCTCACGCCCGGCCTCGGAACGCTCCCGCAGGAATATCCCGATGCGCGACAGCCGTCCGCACGGGCCTTCGCCCCCTTCACGAGATCCCAGGCCTCCGATAGGCTCTCCTTATCATCGATGAAGGCCTCCGCCATCCTCAGGATCACCTCGTAGCCCATGGGAGCGAATACGTATAGGAACTCATCCTCGTCCGCCTCTCCGGATCTCACCCACTCCACGAGAAAGTCAAGGAGCCTCTCTCTTATCTCCGGAGAGCCCCGGTTCTCTACATATCCCAGAAAGCGTATCCTCTCGCTCCATTCGAGCTCGGGAGAGGAGGCCTGCTCGAGAAGCCACCGGTCGCGGATCCGGGCCGGGATAACTTTCTGAACCACGTTCCAAACCTCTCCAGAGGAAATGAGCTCGTCCACAAGATCGCCGTCGAGCCTCTCAAAGAGTGAGATCGCGGAACTCTCTTCCAAAGAGCAGCGCTTGGCTATAGTCTGCCTCATCAGGGAGCTTCCGCTCCTGCGCAGGATGACCGAGGCGAGCTCGTCCAAGGCTGTTGGATCGAGGCATAGGGCCACCGCGTAGGCCTCCTCCAGGGCCTTTCTCACGTCCCTGTCCGGATCTCCTTCCCTTAACCTCTTCAGAAGGAGTTCGGCTGTTCCGGGAGGAGCAGAGCGCAGAGAAGATAGCGCTCTCGCGGCGGAGAGGCGCACATACACATTCTCGTCCCGGGTCAGGAGAAGGAGCTTCTCTAAGGTTGTCTTACTCTCAGCGGGAACGGTCTGGAAGAAAGCTACCGCCCCCTGGCGCACCCGGGGATCGGGATCCGAGAGAAGACTCCTTACCTTGGGCTCTATCTTCCTGTGGATGTAGTCTAAGAACTTTTCAGCTTCACCTCCCTTGGAAGAAAGCTCCGCAAATAAGTGAACTGTTCGGTTCAGATCCTCCAAAGCCTTGTAGCGTGCTCTTGGATCCTTTCCGTATACCGCTGTCTGCAGGAACTCTTCAAGCAGTGTGGCGCCGTAGCCCTGGACGAACTCGTAGGCTAAATCTTTTTCCAAGGCGGAGAGTATGCGGAAGGCCTCGTTCCTTTTCTGATCAGATCTGAGCATCTCGAGCAGACGATCCCAGTTGAAGATATCATCTCCGACCGAAAGAAGGACCTCCCATGCGTAGGCGCGGACCTGGACATCTCTGTCTTCCTCCGCCACCTTCCGCAGAGCCCTGCGAACTTCCAGATTGCGGGGATCCCTCTCCAGCACTTTCCCAAGCTCCAGGACCGCGTTTATCCTGACGTAGGGATCATCCGAGCCGAGAAGGCCTATTAAGTTTGGGACAGAATGGGAGGATTCTTCTTCCATGATCGATGGTCCTTCCGTCCATTCCTCCCTCTCAAGCATCTCTCTCGCTACATCCGCAACTGCGGTATCCTCGTCGTCTGTGAGCCTGCGTATCCTCTCTATATCGTCAGCGTCCACAGGCATCCTCCTGAGCTCCAGCATGGCGGTGTAGCGCACCTCTTCTGGAAGGTCCTTTCGCTCCACGATACTGAGGAGCCCTCTCGTTCCGGCCCTGCCGGACAGGTTTGAGAAGAACTCTATGAGCTTGTAGATGTCCTTTCCGGCTGAGCGGATCATGAAGTTCAGCGTCTCCTCGTCCGGGGGAGGAATGACCTCCTTGACGTTGTGGAGGAAGACCGGATTAGAGGTGATCGTGCCTGCAAGCTTCAGAAGGCTCTCCGGATCATCTTTGAGAGCTCTGAACAGCCTGGTAAGCGCTTGAGTGAACACACCGCGGTCGTAAAAGGACAGGTAGTAGTGTCCCGCGAGCATGTACGTGTAGATCTCAACGGGGCTCGATCCCTTCTCTATACACCGGACGGGGATCTCCACGAATACCTCCTTCGCGAGCTGAAGATCCTGAACCGCCACGCTTCCCGCTATGGGATTGAGCACGGCCACCAGCCCCGATATTACATTCAGATCGCTGGGACACAGGGAGAGGCGCTCCGCAATCATACGCGCTATCTCCAGCTCGCGACCGAAACAGCATCCCTCGCTCAGGGCCCTTCCGAGCTTTATGCCAGCCTCTCTTACAGTTTTGGGATCCCGCGCTTCCGTAAAAAGCTTGACGGGATCTGTCTTAGGAGCTTTCCCTCCACAGGAGAGGAGCAGTATCAATAGCACTAACGCACTCAGGAGTCGCACCCTAAAAATCTAATCCCTGAAATTGACCGAATACAGGCTGGTGAGTATCTTATATCTCCCATGCTGGTGGATGAGTTCGACGTTGCGGTTATAGGAGGAGGACACGCGGGGATAGAGGCGGCTCTCGCCTCCGCGAGGATGGGGGCAAAGACCGTTCTCTTTACTCTTAATGCGGACAGCATAGGCCAGATGTCCTGCAACCCGGCCATAGGGGGGATAGCCAAGGGGATAGTGGTTAGAGAGATAGACGCCCTCGGAGGAGAGATGGGGAAGGCGATAGACCGCACGGGGATCCAGTTCAAGATGCTCAACACGAGAAAGGGCAAGGCGGTCCAGTCCCCGAGGGCCCAGGCGGACAAGAAGAGATACAGGGAATACATGAAGAAGGTCTGTGAGAACCAGGAGAACCTCTACATAAAGCAGGACGAGGTGGTGGACATAATTCTCAATTCCAGAAACGAGGTGGTGGCGGTAAGGACCAAGCTGGGCCTCGAGTACAAGGTGAAGGCGGTGGTCGTTACAACGGGAACCTTCCTCAACGGCCTCATATACATAGGGGACAGAACCTTCCCCGCCGGGAGGGCCTGGGAGCCTCGCTCGGAAGGTCTTGCGGACTTCTACAAAAGGATGGGCTTTCCCCTCATGAGGTTTAAGACGGGTACCCCCGCGAGGCTCGACGGGAGGACCATAGACTACTCTGTTCTCGAGAGAGCGCCCGGCGACGACCCCCCTCCCAAGTTCTCCTTCTGGACCGAGCCCGTGGGCTCCTACTGGTTCGAGCCCGGCAAACCCCAGGTGGACTGCTGGATAACCTACACCACCGAAAAGACCCACGAGATAATCAGGAAGAATCTCGACAGGACCGCCCTTTACGGGGGCCTCATAAAGGGAATAGGTCCCAGATACTGCCCCTCCATAGAGGACAAGGTGGTCAAGTTCCCCGACAAGCCCAGACACACCGTCTTCCTCGAGCCTGAAGGCCTCGACACCGTGGAGGTCTATCCGAACGGGCTCTCCACCTCCCTTCCAGAAGAGGTCCAGTGGGAGATGTACCGCTCCATCCCCGGGCTTGAGAAGGTGGAGCTGATAAGACCCGCCTACGCCATAGAGTACGACGTGGTTCCCCCCACTGAGCTCTTCCCCACCCTCGAGACCAAGAAGGTAAGGGGCCTCTTCCACGCTGGAAACTTCAACGGAACCACGGGATACGAGGAGGCTGCAGGGCAGGGGATAGTGGCAGGGATAAATGCGGCCCTGAGGGCCTTCGGCAAAGAGCCCATATACCTGCGCAGGGACGAGAGCTACATAGGTGTGATGATAGACGATCTCACCACCAAGGGAGTGATGGAGCCCTACAGACTTTTCACCTCAAGGTCCGAGTACAGACTGTACCTGAGGCAGGACAACGCGATTCTCAGGCTCGCCAAGCTGGGGCACGGCCTCGGGCTTCTTTCCGACGAGCAGTTCAGGCTCGTTAAGGAGCTCCAGGAGGAGATAGAGCGCTGGAAGGAGTTTTACAAAAGGGAGAGAATATCTGTTGCGGTGGGAGAGGGAAGGAGGAGCTACACGATAGCGACCCTCTTTACCGCCAACCATACCATGGAAGAAATAAAGGGTAAGTTCGGCTACGAGATCCCTGTGCACCCCTACGTCCGGGAGGAGGTGGAGATAGAGCTAAAGTACGAACCATACATAGAGAGGGAGAGGAAGCTAAACGATAAGCTTAAAAAGCTCGAGGACATAAGGATACCCGAGGACATAGACTACGACAAGGTCCACGGCCTCACCAACGAGGCCAGAGAAAAGCTCAAGAAGATGAAACCCCTCACGGTAGGACAGGCCTCGAGGATAGACGGGATAACCCCAGCTGCGATAACCGCTCTCCTTATACATCTCGGGAAGCTGGAATGATCTACTTTCTATCCGACACCCACTTCTACCACTTCAACATTTTGAGGCTGAACCCAGAGGTCAGGAAGTTCGGATACGAGTTTGAGATCTTGGAAAACCTCAAATCCACCGTGAAAGAAGGAGATACCGTTTACCACCTGGGAGACTTCACCTGGCAGCTGTACGACGAGTTCAAGGTCCTCAGTCGTTGGAAAAAGCTCCCCGGAAGGAAGGCCCTCGTCATGGGAAACCACGACCACAGGTTCGGACGGGAGGTTCTAAAGGAATTCTTCGACGAGATCTACGAGTTCTCCTTGATCTTGGAGGTGGACGGACTTCGCCTTTTGCTCTCTCACTATCCGGCTCTCGATCTGAGAACCCAGCGCTTTCCCGAGAGGCAGAAGAAGGTAGAGAAGATATTCTTTGAAGAGAACTGCCACATTCTGGTGCACGGACACGTCCATTAC
>JALWEK010000182.1:4687-7690 GCA_027014185.1 Aquificaceae bacterium | reverse complement strand
GACAACCGAAAGGCCCTTCTCCAAGAGGCTCAACGAGGCTGAGGAGACCGAGTACACGGGAGTGCCGCCCAGAGACCTGCCCGAGGAGCTTAAGAAGGTATGAGCAAGAACATCGCTTACGGCCTTGGCATACTTCTTGTAGCTCTGCTGCTGTACCTCGGTCTGGTTACCAACTCGAGCAAGACGACCCCTACAGGCTTGGGGCCCGGAAAGGCTGCTCCCGATTTCAAGCTCAGGACCCTCGATGGAAAGGAGGTTTCACTGAGCGACTACAGGGGAAAGGTCGTCCTCATCAACTTCTGGGCTACATGGTGTCCTCCCTGCAGGGAGGAGATGCCCCTCTTCAAGAGGGTTTATGAAAGGTATAAGAACAAAGGCTTCGAGATACTCGCCGTGAGTACGGACACTTCGATAGATCCAGTGAAGAAGTTCGTGAAGGAGTACAAGCTCGACTTCCCTGTTCTCCTGGATACAGATAACATATCGAGCCTTTACGGGATACAGGGGCTTCCCACCTCCTTCCTGATAGACAGGGAGGGGAAGATAGTCAAGGTGCGCTTAGGAAAGTATAAGGAAATCGAAAGTGATCTTAAGAAAGTCTTATAGGAAAAATTCCCTCCTGAGTATGGTTATCGTATGAGCTTCCGTGTAAAATAGAACATCGTTCGATAAAAGAAAGGAGGTTCGGGAATGGCTCACGAGGTTGCTCACCACCATCCGGGAGAGCATGAGGTAAGCATATGGCCTCTCCCAGTCGGAATAGCGATACTTCTGACGCCGATCTCAATCACGGCCTACTTCGCCTGGCATAACCCTATGCTCGCCCTCGTACTCGGTGGGATAGCCGCCGTGCTCGCCATAATAGGTATGGCAGGCTGGGCAAACGAGTTCTTTACCGTAGGTCATGAGGAGGGCTTCGGTAACCTCGGCATTTACCTCTTCATAATCTCCGAGATAATCATCTTCGGGACGGTGTTCGCCGCCTTCTGGACTGCGAGGGCCATCCATTCGGACGTCTGGGTGAGCCAGTGGATACCGGAGGCGATGAACCTTAAGATGCCTATAATCCTGACCCTAATACTCTGGGCGTCGAGCTTTACCATATGGAAGGCAGAAAGCGCCATGCACCACAACGAGAGGGGTAAGGCAGTGCTCCTCCTTCTCGTAACAATGTTCCTGGGTATCCTCTTCGCCATCCTCCACATAATGGAGTGGAGACACCTATGGCATGAGGGCTTCACCATAAGCTCTAACATGTACGGGACCGGTTTCTATACACTTACCGGTATCCACACCTCCCACGTCTTCGTGGGTATAATCATGCAGGCCTACGTGGCCGTGTTTACACTCCTCGGTAAGATAACCCCCGAGAGGATGACCATCTTCAGGACGACCAGCGCATACTGGCACTTCGTCGATGTTATGTGGCTTCTGGTTGCAAGCACCGCCTACTTAGTCGGCGGTCTAAAGATATGAAACTCAGGAGGTGCTCAGGTATGAAGCTCTTAGCTCTTTTACTTCTATCTGGACTCGCCTTTGCTGGAGAAAGCCAGGCAGATGTACTCGCAAGGCCCTACGATCTGTGGGACATAATTTACAAGATCTGGCTGGTTATAACTGTGATAATCTACGCGGTTGTCGCCATTCCTTCACTCTACTTCATGATAAAGTACCGCTACAAGCCTGGTGAGAGGGAAGTTGGAGATCAGGAACACGAAGGCCACTGGGGGCTGGAGGCCCTGTGGACCATAATTCCGCTGATAATAGTTCTCTACCTTGCCACCCACGGTTTCGCCCTCTTTACCCAGATGAGGAAACCACCTGAGAACGCCATGGAACTTAAGGTCACGGCCTTCGCTTGGGGCTGGATGTTCCAGTACCCCAACGGTAAGATGGTGGTCGCCTCAGCGATAAGGGATACCGAAGACAACAAGTGCAAACCCGAGGACTGCTATAAGGTAGACGGTGCGCTCCAGCAGTACGTCTATATACCGGCCGGGGTTCCTATAAAGGCTGTTCTCACCTCCCAAGATGTGATCCACTCCTTCTACGTTCAGCCTGCGGGTGTGACCCAGGACATGGTCCCCGGAAGGACAACCTACACCTGGTTCCAGATCAACAAGCCTGGTGAGTACTGGGTCTTCTGCAGGGAGTACTGCGGTCAGTGGCACTCGAGGATGTTCGCAAAGCTCAAGGTGGTTCCCAAGGAGGTGTTCGAGAAGTGGCTCAAGGGTGAGGTCGCTGACTTAGATCATGAAGCTGAGAAGTTAGAGGTTGCTAACATAAATCAGAAGAAGGCTCAGGAGGTAGTGAGATGAGAGAGGCTCTGCCAGCACACAAACCCTGGTTCGCCGCTTCCCTGTGGGAGTGGATATTCACAACGGATCACAAGAAGATAGGGATAATGTACGGGGTTACATCGACCCTCTTCTTCATAGTCGCTGGCCTTATGGCACTCGGTATGAGACTGGAGCTCTTCAACCCTGGAGGACAGTACCTGAAGCCTGAAACCTACAACTGGTTTCTTACCGTTCACGGCGCTGTGATACTCCTCTGGTGGGCGATAGGTGTGTGGGCCTCTTTCGCCAACTTCCTCATACCCCTCATGATAGGAGCGAGGGACGTTGCCTTCCCGAGGCTCAACGCCCTCGGTTACTGGATGTTCTTTGCCGCGAGTGTTATAGCGCTTCTGACATTCATACCCGGCAATCAGATAATGACGATGTGGACAGGGTACCCTCCCCTCGCCACGATGGAGGGTGTGGGATTTGCGGGAACTGTTGCCCTCTTTGTTTTCATATGGCACCTCACCGGTTTCGCCTCCATAGCGGGTGCAGTTAACTTCATAACCACAGTTATAGCCATGAGGCAACCCGGCATAGGGTTCTTTAACCTAAACCTTTTCATACACGGGATAATGGCCGCCAACGTTATACAGCTCCTCGGTGTTCCCTCCGTTGCGGGAGCGGTCACTATGCTCTTCCTCGACACGTACCTGAAGAG
>JALWEK010000182.1:0-4677 GCA_027014185.1 Aquificaceae bacterium | reverse complement strand
GTTCTCTATCAGAACCTCTTCTGGTTCTACTCCCACCCTGCCGTTTACGTTATGGTTCTTCCCGCATTCGGAATAATATCGGAGGTAGTTTCTGCATTCGCCAGGAAGCCCATATTCGGATACAGATCCATGGTTGTGGCGATCTGGGCGATAGCCCTGGTCGGGTTCATGGTCTGGACCCACCACATGTTCGTCTCCGGTATTCCCGACTGGGTCAAGATCCTCATGTCCTACACCACCCTTCTGATAGCGGTCCCTACAGGAATAAAGATCTTCAACTGGGTGGCAACCCTTTACAAGGCCGCGATAGTTTACAGAACTCCGATGCTCTACGCCCTCGGGGCTATTCTGATGTTTCTCATAGGTGGTTTGACGGGTATTCCCCTGGGTATCCCTGCCTTTGACGTGGCGGTTCACGACTCTTACTTCGTCGTTGGACACTTCCACTACGTCCTCGGTATGGCCGTTACACTGTCCGCATTTGCAGGTTTCTTCTACTGGTGGCCCAAGGTTACGGGCAAGATGTATCCAGAGACCCTAGGTAAGATAAGCTTCTGGACGGTTCTCATAGGATCCAACCTACTCTACTTCCCTCAGCTCGTGATAGGTATAATGGGCATGCCCAGAAGGTACTACGACTACCCGCCGATAGAGAGCTGGATAACCCTTCACCACCTTCAGACCTACGGAGCCTTCATACTCGCCTTCGGAATACTCCTTGCCATAGTTGCCCTCATAAAGGGTGCTCTCAGCGGTGAGAAGGCTCCAGCTAACCCCTGGATGAGCAACTCCCTCGAGTGGAGGCTGCCGTCACCTCCTCCTCCCCACAACTTCGACGAACCACCTAAGGTGGAGGAGGACTACTGTCCTCACGGATACTGCAAGTTCTGAATCCTCCGAGGGGCGTTCGCCCCTCTTTTGTTTATAATATTTTCTCCAATGGAAGAATCCAAGCGAGACTGGGGAAAGATACTAGTGGGCCTGGCGGTAGCTTCGGTAGCTCTCTTCTCACTCCTGTTCACCGTCTATCAGTTCGTGAAGCACCCTGAGAACAGGGAACACTTCATAAGGAAACTTGAGAACATCAGGAACGAACCTCCCTTCCCGCTTCCCAATCGGGGAGGGAAAGGAGAGTAGGTTATGACAAAGACTTTCCTCCTCTTAGCCCTGATAGCTACCTACGTACTGATGGTCTTCGGGGGCATCGTTACCTCCACGGGCTCCGGTCTCGGATGTCCGGACTGGCCCCTATGCCACGGACAGCTCCTCCCTTTCCAGCTCAAAGAGGACATCCCAACTCCTCCCGCCCCTATGGTGGTGGAAACGGAGCTCCAGCCCTGGATAGAACAGACGCACAGGATATTAGGGGGTATAGCCGGTCTTCTTATGCTCGCTTCCCTGGTCTCTGTGTGGAGGAACTACATAGGCTTTCCTAGAAAGGCTATGGTCTGGATATTCGTCTTTCTTATACTCGAAGCGCTCCTGGGGATGAGGGTTGTTCTCACGGAAGCCCCGCTCCTCAAGGAGTTCCTCCACTACGTTTACACCACCTCCCATCTGATACTCTCGGTGCTCATACTCTCGGGTCTGACCTTTGCCTTCTTTTCTGTATTTGAGAGAAGATGGGAGAGGTCCCCACTGCCCTTTGCGGAGGCTCTCTACCTGCTGGTTATGTTCCAGGTCCTCATAGGGATACTGGTCAGATACGTAAAGGCTGCGGACTTCAACATCTTTGCTTACTTCCTTCACATAACGGTCGCCATGGGCCTTATAATCTTCTCGCTCTACCTGATGCTGAAGAAGTTCGACAGGTACACCTTCATCAACTTCCTTCTGATAACGGCTCAGGTTGTGGCCGGTGTGGCAACCGTGATCTCCAAGCTTTACCTGCCTATCCTCTTCTTCCATATAGCGATAGGTTTCTTGGTGGTCGTGTGGGTTTCCTACATGGTGGCTCCTGAGGTGCTGAGGAATAAAATTGTGGAGAGGGCTGGGGAAGTCTCTGGAGAGGCGGAGTCATGGTAGAAAAAACGATGTCCTACACATCGGTTCTCAGGGAATACTTGATCCTTACAAAACCCGGAATAGTCACGCTCGTTCTCATAACCACGCTCGGAGGCATATACATAGGGTCGAGAGGGGATCTCGATCCCGTTCTCGTGTTCTGGACCCTGCTCGGAACTGGGCTCGCGGCGGCAGGTTCCGCCGTGGTAAACATGGTACTCGACAGGGACATAGATTCCCTAATGGCCAGAACGTCCGAAAGGCCCCTCCCAAGGGGGGCGGTGAGTCCCAGGGGTGCGTTCCTATTCGGAGTATCTCTCATAGCCCTTTCCTTCGTTGTCCTTGCCCTGCTTGTGAACCTAACCGCTGCGGCCCTGGCTATGGTAGCCTCCTTCTCTTACGTGGTGTTATATACGCTCCTCCTGAAGAGGAGAACCCCGATAGCTACCGAGATAGGTGGTATATCCGGGGCCCTTCCGCCCGTTATAGGGTACGTGGCCGGCTCCGGTGAGCTCGACATCAGGGCCTTCGTCCTGTTTCTCATAATGTTCATGTGGCAGCCACCCCACTTCTGGGTGCTTGCGCTCAAGTACAGGGACGACTACGCTAAGGCAGGCGTTCCCACTCTACCAGTTGTAAGGGGTGTATTTACCACGAAGATAAAGACGCTCCTTTACACGGTCTCGCTTCTCCCTCTAAGCCTGGTTCCTTACGCAATAGGTATGACAGGTAAGCTCTACTTTATCACCGCTCTAATAATCAGCCTTGTATATACGGGCTACACGCTCGTGTTCATATTCTCTAAGAGAGATTACAGCATGAAGCTCTTCTTCTTCTCGATCATATACATAGCTGTGCTCTTCAGCATGATGGTCTTCGATCTGGTGAAGGGTTGATGCGTCCTTGGTTCCTCCTGTTCCTGTTCTCCATAGGGGCCGGAGGTTTTTTCGCTCTGCTGGTGGCCCTTGCGAGAACACCCGGCGTTTCCTCGCTCTTGCCTGAGGGCCTCTTCTACCACTGGCTTATAGGTCACGTAGATCTCGCCCTCATAATCGGTTTCCTCTCCTTCCTGGTAGCCCAGTGGCACAGAGTGTTTGGAAACGTGGGTTTTAAGCGCTTGCACCTCTTCGCCTACGCTGGAGCCTTCCTTATATTCCTGTCCGCCCTGTTAGGGCTCGGTACCCCTGTCCACAACAACTACGTTCCCACCATAGATCACGCGCTCTTTTTTGCCGGGGTCGTTCTGTTCGGCATAGGCTACCTTCTGAGCGCTTTGAGCTTCCTGAAGGCGTCCTTGCACAGCTTAATCTCCGAAGATGCGTTGAAGGCCGTGCTATCGGCCTCGGTATTGCTCTCTTTGATATTTGGCCTATCCCTACTCTTATCTTTCATAAAGACTCCAAGGGTAGAGGAGACCTACCTGTACTTCGAGAGGCTCTACTGGCTGCCGGGACACGTTCATCAGTTTGTGAACGCTACTCTCCTGATCTACTCCTGGTCTTTTCTCTCTAGGGTGTCCGGCAGGGAGGTCCCAAGGATAGTCCCTAAGCTGAGCCTGTTCCTCCTGCCCTTCCCTGTAATTTACCTGATCGTACAGACCCTAGCTGAGGACACGATAGCGCAGGAAGTTAAAGCGCTTACCACCCTCGGCTACGCTGTGGGGATAGGCGTTCCCACCCTCGTCTCGGCGGTGGTCTTTCTAGCGAAGTCAGCCTTCAGGGGAGGCTTCTTCTCCAACTCGCTCGGAATAAGCGTGGTCATATATATGATGGGAGCCTCCATGGGCTACCTGATAGCGGGCTCTGATCTGAGGATACCGGCCCACTACCACGGGGTCATAGCGAGCATACTCATATCCTTAATGGTCCTCACTTACTACCATCTCAGGGAGCTGGGATTTGTGGACGAGTTCCCTAAGCTCGTCAGGATACAGCCCTACCTGTACGGGGTGGGGATGATACTCTTTGTGATGGGGCTGTTCTGGTCTGGCTACTTCGGTGCACCCAGGAAGACCCCCGGAACCGGGTACATAGAATCTATGGAGGTTTACGCCTTTATGTTGCTCATGGGACTCGGCTCGATCCTTTCGGTTGTGGGGGGGATCATATTCGTGGGGTACGTTCTATACTCTATAATTAAGAGTCATGAGTATGGAAGCCCGCAGAAAGCACAACCGTAAAACCAGTATAGTTATTGCTGTGATGTTGGCCATCTTTGCACTGCTCACTTACCTGATGACCTTCGTTATAGCCCACCTGCTTAGGGAGAACTGATATGAGCTACGAGCTTCTTACGGCCCTCAGCCTGCTTACCATAGGAGCGAGCGGCATCCTGATACTTACGGGACTTTACCTCGTAAAGACTGGGAGAAAGGAACTTCATAAGAAGGCTATGCTCAGCGCCTCTTTCCTAGCGCTTCTTTTTCTCGTCTTCTACTTGATAAAGTACTTCTCTTACCCTCCCAAACCGTACGATGGGCCGCTCAAGGGACTTTACCTGTTTGTTCTCATCTCTCACTCTATCCTCGCGGCCATAAACTTGCCTCTTGCCGTGGTGACCGTTTTCTTTGGTGTTACGAACAGGCTCTCGAGGCATAGGAAGATAGCGCCCATCACCGCCGCCGTGTGGATTTACGTCGCCGTAACAGGATGGTTGATATACGCTTTCCTCAAG
>JALWEK010000181.1 GCA_027014185.1 Aquificaceae bacterium | reverse complement strand
CCTTAAAGAGCTGGGGGTCCGCCTTGGAGAGCGCCTCCTCCGAGCAGACCTCTTTAATAGGCAGGCCGAACCAGTTGAGATCCTCGTCAGCCTCGAGGATGAAGAGCTCGATTCCTTTCTCCTTGGCTTTCTCGCATACCGCCCTTAGAACCTTTCCCCACCTGTTCATAGGGATATTATATCCTGAAGTCCTTTACCTATGAGGACTATGAAGGACTCCCCCTCGTAGCCCTCCGCAGGCATCCCCATGTCCACATCACCAAAGACGTAGTGGACGAAGACGGGGTAGGGGTAGTCCTTTATCCTCACTATCCCCTTTGCCCTGTAGACGTTATCGGGGAGCTTTGAGAAGAACTCCATAAGCTCCTCGTAGGAGACCTCGCCAAGCTTTACAACTCTTTGGCCCATGTCTTCGTGGGTGTGGAAGTGGACGCTCTCTTTAAGCTCTATTGGATTGCCGACTCCCGCAAAGACCTCGGGGGGGACCACTCCCTTCACAGCCCTGTAGATCCTGTAGATATTCTTCCTCTCTTCCTGAGAGAATAAGTTCTCGAGCCTGTAGTTTTCCTTTATGTTCTTTACCTCCTCCTCCACCTTCCCCAGAGTCCCCTCGTCCACGAGGTCGATCTTGTTCAGAACGATTATGTTGGAGGAGGCGAGCTGATACTTGGCTGTTTCTTCATCTTTGTATCTGAAGAAGTTCTTGGAGTCAACGACGCATATCACACCTTCCACCGCCGTCCCCACCGTCCTGAGGCTGAAGATTATGGGAAAAGGCTCGGAGGTTCCAGAGCTTTCGACAACTATCACGTCTGGTCCGTAGTCCTGTATTATCTTCACCACCGAGCTTTCGAACTCCTGGGAGAGCTTACAGCAGATGCATCCCTCCTCTATCTCGAGTACCTCCGAGTAGGCGTTTTTCAGGATCTTCCCGTCCAGGCCCACCTCCCCGAACTCGTTCACAATAACCGCTACCTTCTTGTCTTTGAGATGCTCTCTCACGGAGTTTATGATCAGCGTGGTCTTCCCGCTTCCAAGGTAGCCCGTGATGACGTATGAGGAGATCATCTCAAGTATAGATGATAGAGAATTTTTCCTTGACCTGCCGTGCGACCTCGGGGTCGAAGATATCTATCAGATAGATCTTCCCCTCCTTGAACTCTATCACGAAGCCCTCTCCTTCCACGGAGTAGTCTGGTTCACCGCTCATGCCTTTTCTGACGATTAGCATAGTCCCAGTCTCGGGATACTCCTTCACATCATACTCATCGAGGGCTATCTTCAGCGACAGTTCCATCTCCCGCTCCTTACTCCTTAAACCTCAGTATAAACCTCCTCACCTCTCCTCCCGTCTCCTTCGCTATGGGATCGCACTTGGCAACGAGGAGGAAGAAAAGGTCCCTGTCTGCGGAGCTGAGGGTCTCAAAGTTGGCCTGACCTTTACTTATCACCACGTCCGAGCGGTAGAAGTGATCCAGAAACTCCTTAGAGCAGTCCTCGAGCCAGGTCCCCACCTTGTCCGAGCCGTTATCTATAACTTTGCAGAGCTTTGTCATGGAGACCTTCTCGGCATCCTCCAATGTAGCATCGTTGAGTATGGGCTTTCCCTTAACACCGTAGACGACCTTTATCCCCATCTCTTTCAAAACTCTAACGAGAGGCTTGTCGAATACTATCTCCCCAGCGTTGTCGCCTATTATGAGAACGCTCTTTGCCTTTTCGAGTTTTTCCTTCAGCCTGTCGTAGTCCCAGACCGCAAAGCTCTCCTCAGCAAGAGCCATTATGTCCTTCTCTATCTCCAGCTCTCCCCTTATGGCGAAGTCTATGTAGTTCCCGAGGGCAGAGATCCTGATAGCCTTTTCGAGATCCTCCTCTCCGTTCACGATCTTTTCTACCTTCGGAAGCAGTTCGAGAGCCTTTATGTTCGCTATTTCCTTCTGCTCTTTGAAGGGATCTTCAGTTCCAGCTATCTCTTTGACTATCTGCTGTATGAAGTAGGCGTAGTGGGCGGGGGATCTGTCTAGAATGTCGAACTGGGAGAGAAACTTTACAGCCCTAAGGGCTATCTCCTTCTCTTTTTCAGGACCGAGGCCGAGCTTTTTAACGGCGTTAAGGCCCTGGTTTACTAAACAGGGAACGCAGGCTGGATAGGCCCTCATTCTCTCCTCACACTCTCTGCCGAACAGATAGCAAAGAGGACATTAATCCAATATATAGTCAGAAGGGCTACGGGTATAGTGATTATGAGGGCAGATAGTAGAACCGCACCTACTGTTCCCACCGTAACCCCAAGAGACCAGATCCCACCTATCTTAAGATACCAGCTTGAAAAGGTCTCCCTTATGAATGAAGGTCTGAGTAGGTTGAAGGGAGCCAAGAAGGATCTTTCAAAGTTAGGTTCCCCCTTCTCGATCAGCTTAGCGATAACCAGCGGGAAAGCGTAGAGGGCCCACAGACCAACGGTCAAAAGCAGGAGAAGGACCAGTAGAATGG
>JALWEK010000180.1 GCA_027014185.1 Aquificaceae bacterium | reverse complement strand
GCCCCAGTCCGAGGCCAACTGGAGGTGGGCCGACAGGTTCAACGTCCCCAGAATAGCCTTCATAAACAAGCTCGACAGGCTCGGGGCAGACTTTTACAGGGTCTTCAACGAGATCCAAGAAAAGCTCACGATAAAGCCCGTTGCCATCCAGATACCCGTGGGTGCCGAGGATCACTTCGAGGGCGTAATAGACCTCATGGAGATGAAGGCGATAATCTGGCTAGAGGAGACCCTCGGCGCCAAGTACGAGGTGAGGGACATCCCCCCAGAATACGTGGACAAGGCCCAGGAGTGGCGCGAGAAGATGGTCGAGACCATAGTTGAGACCGACGACGAGCTGATGGAAAAGTACCTTGAGGGCCAGGAGATAAGCGTAGAGGAGCTCAGGAAAGCTCTAAGGAAGGCCACGATAGATAGACAGCTCGTTCCCGTTCTCTGTGGTTCTGCATTCAAAAACAAGGGCGTTCAGCCCCTTCTGGATGCGGTTATAGACTACCTTCCCTCCCCGATAGATCTTCCTCCCATAAAGGGGACCAACCCCAACACCGGCGAGACGGAGGAGAGGAAGCCTCTAGACGACGAACCCTTCTGCGCTTACGCCTTCAAGGTTATGTCAGATCCGTACGCTGGACAGCTTACCTACATAAGGGTCTTCTCCGGTAGTCTGAAAGCTGGGTCTTACGTCCTGAACGTTACCAAAGGTGAGAAGCAGAGGGTAGGAAGGCTCCTTCTGATGCACGCCAACACTAGGGAGGAAATACAGGACGTCTCCGCGGGTGAGATATGCGCGGTAGTTGGACTCGATGCCGCCACCGGAGACACCCTCGCCGACGAGAAGCACCCGATAATCCTCGAGAAGCTCGAGTTCCCCGATCCGGTCATATCCATGGCGATAGAGCCCAAAACCAAGAAGGATCAGGAGAAGCTCTCTCAGGTTCTCAACAAGTTCATGAAGGAGGACCCGACCTTCAGGGCTACCGCCGATCCCGAAACGGGCCAGACCCTCATACACGGTATGGGTGAGCTACACCTGGAGATCATGGTGGATCGTATGAAGAGGGAGTACGGGATAGAGGTGAACGTCGGCAAACCCCAGGTCGCCTACAAGGAGACCATTCGTAAGAAGGCAGTTGGTGAGGGTAAGTTCATAAGGCAGACCGGTGGTAGAGGTCAGTACGGACACGCGATAATAGAGGTAGAGCCCCTCGAGAGGGGTCAGGGCTTCATATTCGAGAACGCGATAGTGGGAGGGGTCATTCCCAAAGAGTTCATCCCAGCCGTGGAGAAGGGTATCAAGGAGGCAATGGAGGGCGGTATCCTCGCCGGATACCCAGTTGTGGACGTCAAGGTCAAGCTCTTCGACGGATCGTACCACGAGGTGGACTCCTCGGAGATAGCCTTCCAGATAGCGGGTTCTATGGCCTTCAAGGAAGCGGCCAAGAAGGCGGACCCCGTTCTCCTCGAGCCCATAATGGAGGTCGAGGTAGAAACCCCCGAGGACTACGTTGGGGATGTTATAGGGGATCTGAACTCCAGGCGTGGAAAGATCATGGGTATGGAGAACAAGGGCGTGATAACGGTCGTGAGGGCACACGTGCCCTTGGCCGAGATGTTCGGATACGCCACAACCTTGAGGAGCTTGACACAAGGCAGAGGAACCTTTATAATGAAGTTTTCCCATTACGAAGAGGTTCCTCAGCACATCGCTGAAAAGATTATCGGGGAACGCATGGCAGGAAAGAGCGCCTGATAGGAGGTTGGTATAGATGGCGAAGGAGAAGTTTGAGAGGACAAAGGAGCACGTTAACGTAGGGACGATAGGGCACGTGGATCACGGCAAGAGCACACTAACATCGGCTATAACCTGCGTACTGGCAGCAGGACTCGTAGAAGGCGGGAAGGCAGAATGCTACAAGTACGAAGAAATTGACAAAGCGCCTGAAGAGAAGGAGAGGGGAATAACCATAAACATAACCCACGTTGAGTACGAGACAGCCAAGAGACACTATGCCCACGTTGACTGTCCGGGGCACGCTGACTACATCAAGAACATGATCACGGGGGCGGCCCAGATGGACGGGGCCATACTTGTTGTCTCCGCAGCAGACGGCCCGATGCCCCAGACGAGAGAACACGTCCTCCTTGCGAGACAGGTCAACGTTCCATACATAGTAGTGTTCATGAACAAGTGCGACATGGTAGATGACGAGGAGCTACTGGAGCTCGTCGAACTGGAAGTGAGGGAACTCCTGACCAAGTACGAGTTTCCCGGGGATGAAGTACCCGTTATAAGGGGATCAGCCCTTGGAGCATTACAGGAACTAGAGCAGAACTCCCCCGGCAAGTGGGTAGAGTCAATAAAAGAGCTTCTTAATGCCATGGACGAGTACATACCCACACCCAAGAGGGAAGTGGACAAACCCTTCCTCATGCCCATAGAGGACGTGTTTACTATCTCCGGAAGGGGGACTGTTGTAACAGGAAGGGTAGAGAGAGGAG
>JALWEK010000179.1 GCA_027014185.1 Aquificaceae bacterium | reverse complement strand
AGCATATGTTGTCCTCCGCCCGTGCCCTGACGAAACCCTCCCTGAACTCATGCTTTCCTATGTGGTAGGGAGATGCGTTTATATTGACTATCACCTCCGCCCCTGAGAGAACCGAGAGCCTCTCCAGGTGGTCGGGATACCATATGTCCTCGCATATGGAAAAGCCCAGTTTAATGCCGTTTAGCTCTACCAGGAGGGGCTTCTCACCCTCCCTGAAGTACCTCTTCTCGTCAAATACGCTGTAGTTTGGAAGCCTACCCTTGTGGTAAACCCCGACCACCTCACCGCCGTACAGAAGGTAAAGGCTGTTGTAGAGGTCTTCCCCGTAAAAGGGTGCCCCCACCACGACGAGGGACTTGGCATCTTTTAAGCTTTTAGCAAGCCCTTCAACGGCTTCCATGCACTCCCTGACGAAGTCAATCCGCAACAGCAGATCCTCGGGAAAGTACCCACTCACAACCAGCTCGGGGAACACTATGAGATGGCTCGTATCCTCACACCTCGCGACCGACTCCCTTATCTTCTCAACGTTTCCCTCTATATCGCCCACAACAGGGTTTACCTGCGCAAGGGTAACGTTTAGCATGGTTTTAGTATATCTTGACTAAGGGGCTGAATTGGAAGATAATTTCTAAGTCAAGGCGCGTAGCTCAGTTGGGAGAGCGCTGGCCCGACACGCCAGAGGTCAGGGGTTCGAGTCCCCTCGCGCCTACCACTTAGGTATGAGAAAAGCTCGGGTAACCAGAGAGACCAAGGAAACGAGAATAGAGGTATCCATAGACCTCGACGGGGAGGGAAACTACAAGGTAGAGACACCTGTGGGTTTCCTCACCCACATGCTCGAGAGCTTCGCAAGGCACGGAAGGTTCGACCTGGAGGTAAAGGCTGAGGGAGACGTTCACGTCTCCTATCACCATACCGTTGAAGACTGCGGGATAGTTCTCGGACAGGCTGTCCTTAAGGCCCTCGGGGACAAAAGGGGCATAAGGAGGTTCGGGGACTCTGTGGTTCCCATGGACGAGGCCCTCGTTATGTCTGCCATAGACTTCTCCGGCAGGGGCCTATTCTTCTACGAAGATATGGGCTTGAGGGGTAAGATCACCGATTTCGACTTCGAACTGATATGGGAGTTCTTCAAGGGGTTTGCCTTAGAGAGCAAAAGCACCCTTCACGTGAGAGTGCTGGATGGGAAGATACTCCATCACGTTGCCGAGGCGGCGTTCAAGTCCTTTGCCCTAACGTTGAGGGAGGCCGTTCAGCTGGTCGGGGGAGATCTGCCATCAACCAAGGGAGCCCTCTAGCTCCCTTATCCTTCTGAGGACGCTCCTGAAGGGCTCCGGATCTTCAATCTCGAACTCCATCCACTTCTTCGTTGAAGGGTGATGGAACCCTAGCTTGTAAGCCACCAGCATGTTACAGCCTCTCAAAGAATCGAGTACTTCCTTCGGGATAGAGCTACTTTTGAAACCGTAAGCTTTGTCTCCCAAGATAGGGTGGCCTATCGAGGAGAGATGGACCCTTATCTGATGAGTTCTTCCAGTGTATATCTTCACTCTGAGAAGTGTGGTCTCCGTATTGGGGAATCTCTCCAAAACCCAGAACTCGCTCTTTGCGGGCTTGGAGCTGCTCGAGAACACGGAGAATTTCTTCCTGTGAACGGGGTGCCTCCCTATGGGGAGCTCTATGATCCCGTGATCCCTCTCGACTACACCCTTCACAAGAGCCCTGTAGAGCTTCTCCGTCCTTCTCTCTGCGAACTGCCGAACCAGCTCCCTGTGCGCTGAGTCGTTCTTTGCAACTACCATGAGCCCGGCCGTCTCCTTGTCCAGCCTGTGGACTATGCCCGGTCTTTCAACCCCTCCTATGGATGAGAGCTTTTTTACGTGGTGCAGAAGGGCGTTCACCAGTGTCCCGGAGGTGTAGCCGGGCGATGGATGTACTACGAGCCCGCAGGGCTTCACGATAACCAGGAGGTTCTCATCCTCATAGACTATGTCTAAGGGTATGTCTTCGGGCTCGATCTCCAAAGGTTCGGGCTCCGGTATGCTGAGAAGGATCGTGTCCCCCGATCTGATTTTCCTCGCCGGTTTCCTCACCTCCTCGGAGTTCACCAGGACGTACCCGGACTCTATGAGCCTCTTTACATAGGTTCTTGAGATCTCCGGATAGACCTTGCTGAGGAATTGGTCTATCCTCTTTCCCTCCTCGTCGGGAGGTACTTTGAACTCAAGGGTTTCCGTTATCCTCTTCATCGAGCACTATCTTTATCTTTATCTCCTTGGGCTCCTCCTCGAGGTTGAGGCTCTTTATGAACCCAACTACTGTTCCCTTCAGGGCCCTCATGGGAAAGTCCTTGAGCCTGACCCTCTTTCCGTTTACCTCTAAGACTATCTCCTCCTTCACACAATTAATTTTAAAATATCTCAGATGCACGTCCTCGTAAGGATATTCCTCAAGGAGAGCGAGGAGAAGAAGGGAAAGCCTCTTTACAGGCTTGTTGTGGAAGAGCTCAAGAAGAACGGCGTGGGAGGGGCCACAGTCCTTAAGGCTATCCTGGGCTACGGAACAACAGGGGAGATGCATTACGAAGGTATAGAGGCCCTCTCGTACGACCTTCCGGTTGTTATCGAGTTCGTTGAGGATGAGGAGAAGGCTATGAGTGTTATAGAGAACCTTGGGAAGGTTTTGGAAAGAGGGCTTGTGACCATGGAGAGGGTGCAGGTGTGGGGATAGCCCTTGCGGTAGCCCTGGGGGGAGCCCTGGGTTCAGTTCTCAGATACCTGGTCTCTAAGTTCGTCCAGGCTAAGGTAGGCATCGACTTCCCCGTGGGAACTTTCCTCGTCAACCTCGTTGGGGCCTTCCTGATAGGTCTGGCCTTCTCCTACCTTGTCGAGAGGCTTACCCTATCCCCGGAGGTGAGGGCCCTCCTGATAACGGGCTTCCTGGGAGGACTGACGACCTTCTCCACCTTCTCTTACGAGAGCTTTAACCTCCTCTTCAACGGCGAGGCCCTGAAGTTCGCCCTCTACGTTCTCGGGACTAACTCCCTGGGCATACTGATGACGCTGATAGGTTACAACTTGGGGAGGATGCTGTGAGGTGTGAGGAGGCTATCCTTCTCAGGATATTTATAGGGGAGAGCGACAAGCACGGGGGCAGACCCCTTTACAAGTTCATAACCGAGCTCTGCAGGGAGAGGGGCATAGCCGGAGTTACGGTATTCAGGGGGATACTCGGTTACGGAAGATCCTCCGTTCTGCACGAGCAGAGACTCCTCAAGCTATCCTCGGACCTTCCCATCGTCATAGAGGTGGTGGACTGCGAGGAGAAGATAGAGGGGATCCTCCCAGAGCTAAAGAAGGTGGTGGAGAACGGCCTGATAACACTGGAAAGGGTTAAGGTGATAAGGTACAATTGAGCTCATGGACGGGGATGCTTTCCTCTTCATGATACTCTCGTGGGGCCTCATACTCGGGTTGAACCTCTTCTGCTTCACACTCCTCTTCACTCGGGCTGAACCACCAAGGCCCGAAGGCGTTAGGCCAAAAGGTGAAGACTTCGAGGAACCCGAAGAGATAACCTAAGCGGGGGGCTTAAGGTAAAGGGGCTCTATTGTAAACACGTTCTCGCCCTTCGGATTCTTCTTTAGAAACTCGTAGGCGTATATACCGCCGTAGGCGGAGAAGGGAAAGAAAGGATGGTAGTAACTTCTCTCTAAAAAGGCCGCTTCCCTGAACTTCTCTAAACTTATTCCCGAACCTTCTACCCTCTCCCCACCGTATATCTTAACCTCGGATACGTTGCCCTCCTCGAAAACCCTGTAGAAGATGTTTGTACTTACCTTCAGAAAAGGGATCCTCGGGAAAGGAGCGGGCGTGAATCTCCCAAGGAGATATAGGATTTCGAAGGAGACTATCGGCTTCTTTAGAACGTAAGCTGTGGTCTTCATAAAGGTAACCCCTATCCTGAGGGAGGTCAGGTAGCCTGCGCCCACCGACACCGCGAAGGCGTCGAAATCGCTCAGGTCTATGCACTGTTCCGATAGGACCTTCGGTAGGTTCTCGAGCGTCTTCTTGGAGGAATCCAGGTAGTGGAGTAACTTTACCTCGCCGTCCTCTACAACGGAGAAGTTGAAGAAGGAGAAAGAGGTGTCCAGGGAGAATATCCTCATACCTCAGGGTATCTTTCGTAGTGTTTAAAGACCTGCTCCCACGCGTAGGAAACTCTGAGAAGGGTGGATTCGTCCCACGGTCTTCCTATGAGCTGGCCCCCAACGGGCAGGTTCCCGACCCAGCCTATCGGGATCGAGATACCGGGCAGCCCGGCGAGGTTCACCGGAACGGTGAGGACGTCGGAGAGGTACATCTCTATAGGGTTTTCCAACCTCTCACCGAGCCTGAAGGGGAGGGTTGGCGTGGTCGGACTCGCTATCAGATCTACCTCTTCGAAGGCCTTCATGAAGTCCTCGTATATGAGTCTTCTTACCTTCTGGGCTTTAAGGTAGTACGCGTCGTAATATCCAGCCGAAAGTGCGAAGGTCCCCAGCATTATCCTCCTCTTGACCTCCGGTCCGAAGCCCTCGTCCCTAGTCTTGGAGTACATATCGAGGAGGTCCTCGTAATCCTTTGTTCTGTATCCGTACTTGACCCCATCGTATCTGGCCAGGTTGGAGGAGGCCTCGGAAGGGGCTATTATATAGTAAGCTGGTATGGCGTACCTGACGTTCGGGAGGCTCATCTCCCTTACCTCGCATCCCATATCCTCGAGCTCTTTCACAAAACCCTCGAATACCTCTTTTATCTCCCTCTGGAGCTCGAACTCGAAGAACTCCCTGGGAAGACCTACCTTAAGGCCCTTTACCTCCCTTCTCATCTCCTCTGAGTATTTGGGAACGGGGGCCTTAGAGGAGGTGGAGTCCTTCTCGTCAAACCCGCTTATCACCTCCAGAAGGAGGGCTACGTCCTCGGTTCTGCGTGCGAAGACCCCTATCTGATCGAGGGAGGAGGCGAAGGCCACGAGTCCGTATCTCGAAACCCTACCGTAGGTAGGTTTTATACCTATCACACCGCAGAAGCTGGCGGGTTGTCTTATGGAACCCCCTGTGTCCGAACCGAGGGATGCGGGAGCCGAGCCTACTGCTACGGTAGCCGCCGAACCCCCGGAGGATCCGCCCGGGACCCTATCAAGATCCCAGGGGTTCTTGGTGGGGAAGAATGCTGAGTACTCGGTGGAGGACCCCATGGCGAACTCGTCCATGTTCGTCTTCCCGAGGAATATGGCTCCAGATCTTTTGAGCCTCTCTATCACCGTTGCATCGTAAGGGGAGACGAAGTTCTCAAGTATCTTTGAGGCACAGGTTGTTCTCTCACCCTTTATCACGATGTTGTCCTTCACGGCAACCGGAACGCCGAAGAGGGGGGCTTCCGGGGACTTCCCATCGAGCTCCTTTGCCTGCTTGGCAGCCTTTTCGTATAGGGGCGTTATGTAGGCCTTTACCTTCTCCTCGGTCTCTGAGAACCTCTCGTAGAAGGACTCGACCACCTCGGAGGGTTTAACCTCTCCTCTGGAGATAAGATCGCGTAGTTCTTTGATTCCCTTCTGCCAAAGCATGGTTATATTTTAGCCCAGAAGTATCTTTATCCTATGGGGGTTGCCCTTCCAAGGCCGAGATTAAAAGGGAGCCTGAGCCTTGAGGAAGCACTTCTCAGGAGGAGATCCTACAGAGAGTACACGGGAGAGCCTCTAACCTTGGAGGAGGTCTCCCAGCTCCTGTGGGCTTCTCAAGGGGTGACCCATCCCTACGGCTTCAGGACAGCGCCCTCGGCTGGAGCCCTGTACCCACTGGAAGTTTACGTGCACCCTACCAACGTCCTCGGGCTCGAGGTGGGGATATACAGGTACGATCCTGGCAGACACGCACTCTTGGAGGTTCGAAAGGGTGACTTCTCACGGGAAATATACAGGGCCGGCCTCTTGCAGGAGCAGATACTCTCTGCCTCCCTTATAGTTATGTTCTTCGGGGTGTTCGAGAGAACGACCGCCAAGTACGGCAGGAGGGGGATAAGGTACGTCTTCAACGAGGTGGGGCACGCAGGACAGAATCTGTATCTGCAGGCAACGGCCCTCGGTCTCGGAACCGTCGTAATAGGGGCCTTTTACGACGAAGACCTCAGGTCTATAGTGGGGTCGCCTTCTGGGGAGGAGCCGCTGTACATAATGCCGGTTGGGAGGTTAGAATAGGGCTATGTGTGGGATCATAGGTTACACGGGTAAAGAGGAAGCTCTACCCCTGCTCCTTGGGGGCCTCGAGAGACTTGAGTACAGGGGGTACGACTCTGCCGGGATAGCCCTGATAGAGGATGGGAAGCTGATAGTTGAAAAGAGAGTGGGGAAGATAAGGGAGCTCGTGAGGAGCCTCTGGGGAAAGCCTTACAAGGGGAAGACGGGCATAGGTCACACACGCTGGGCCACCCACGGTGAACCCTCAACTGAGAACGCCCATCCCCACACGGACGAGAAGGAGGAGTTCGCCGTTGTTCACAACGGCATAGTGGAGAACTATCTGGAGCTGAAGCGCAAGCTCGAGAGCGAAGGCGTCAAGTTCAGATCCGGCACCGATACCGAGGTTATAGCCCATCTTATAGCCAAGAACTATAATGGGGATCTGCTCGAGGCGGTTCTCAAGACGGTGGAGAGGCTCAGGGGAGCTTTCGCCTTTGCGGTCATAACCGTTCACGAGCCGGGCAGGATAGTTGGGGTAAAGCAGGGAAGCCCCCTGGTTGTGGGTATAGGCGAAGGGGAGAACTTCCTCGCCTCGGACATTCCCGCCATACTACCTTACACGAGGAAGGTGATAGCGCTCGGTGACGGAGAGATAGCTGACATCACACCAGAGGGTGTGAACATATACGACTTCAGCGGCACTCCCTTAACTAAGGAAATCACGGTCGTCCCCTGGGACATAATCTCCGCGGAGAAGGCAGGCTTCAAACACTTCATGCTAAAGGAGATCTACGAACAGCCCAAGGCTGTGGGCGATACGATAAGGGGTCTTATCTCATCCGGTAGCGAGCTCCCGTTCAGTCTGAAGAGCTTCAGGAGAATCCTGGTAATAGCGTGCGGAACATCTTACCACGCCGGCCTGATAGGGAAGCTCTGGATAGAGAAGTACGCCCAGGTCCCCGTAGAGGTGGTTTTCGCCTCGGAGTTCAGGTACTCGGATTCCCCGGTATCTGAGCAGGATCTCGTTGTGGCCGTGTCCCAATCTGGGGAGACCATAGACACCAAGTTCGCCGTGAACTACGCCAAGGAGAGGGGCGCCTATACACTTGCGATAGTAAACGTTGTTGGAAGCTCTATAGACAGGGAGTCCGATTACACCCTCCACACCCACGCCGGTCCTGAGATAGGTGTGGCGGCCACCAAGACCTTTCTGGCCCAGCTCGCAGCTTTATACTTCCTTGCCTCCTCCGAACACCCTCAGAAAGAGAGGCTTCTGGAGGAGCTCCTGAAGGTGCCCTCCATGATAGAGAATACCCTGGAAGATGCGGATATCGTTGAGAAGATAGCGCAAAAGTACATGAAGATGAAGGATTTCCTGTACCTAGGGAGGTATCTTAGCTACCCCATCGCGCTCGAGGGAGCTCTCAAGCTGAAGGAGATCTCGTACATACACGCGGAGGGCTATCCCGCCGGCGAGATGAAGCACGGCCCGATAGCTCTGATAGACGAGAGGATGCCTGTGGTCGTGGTTGCACCACAGGACAGGGT
>JALWEK010000178.1 GCA_027014185.1 Aquificaceae bacterium | reverse complement strand
GCTCGTGGTCGTTGGAGGAGTCTCAGCCAACTCGAGGCTGAGGGAGGCTCTCAGGAAAGTCTGTGAGGATAAGGGAATAGAGCTCCATATTCCCCATCCGAGGCTCTCCACCGACAACGCCCTGATGATAGCCTACGCTGGGGTAGAGAGGTTCAAAAGGGGCATAACCGCCCCCTTGGACGTAAATCCCGAGCCGAACACTCCCTTAGAAGAGTTTGGGAGGCTCTGGACTTAGCTTCTTGAGGGCCTTTTCGAATATCTCCTTATCCCCCTTGTACTTGAGGAGCTTTCTAGCCTCCTCTACGGGGAAGAACCTGGCGTCCCGAACCTCCCAGGAGGGTCTTGGCTCTCCTTCCAGGTATCTCATCAGGTAGTATTTGACCGTCTTGAAGGTCTTCTCTCCCTCGAAGTAATACCAGTAGCTTATCTCTCCTATGTAGTCCAAGATCTCCCCCTTCACTCCAGTCTCCTCGAGGACCTCCCTCACCGCGGTCTCCTCGGGCCTCTCTCCTTTCTCTATGTTTCCCTTCGGGAAGCTCCAGGCCCCCGAGGGGTTCTTGATCAGGAGAACCTCGCCGTCTTTGAAAAGGACGCCTCCGGCGGAAAACTCTCTCCTCACGAGCCTATTATATCAACCAGATCCTTCGCTCCCCTGATCGTGTTCTCGGTAGCCTTGCCCATAAGCCTCGCCACCTCTAAGAGCTTCTCATCTTCGGAGAGCTTTCTAACCCTTACATAGGGTATCTCCCCTATGAACTCCTTCTCCGTCACGAAGTTCACGTCCCCCGCCGCGCAGACTGGAGCGGAGTGGGTAATCACGATGAGCTGCATTCCTTTGGAGAGTTTTTTAAGGAGCCTGGCGAGCTTGATAGAGCTCTCACCGCTCACGCCCACGTCCACCTCGTCGAAGACGTAGGTCTCCGCGGGAGGAAGGACGAGGGAGAGGGCCAGGAAGAGCCTGGTCAGCTCCCCTCCAGAGGCGGACTCCTCGAGGGGCTTGAGGTCTGAGCCGTATGAAGAGAATAAAAAGCGTATCCTGTCGAGGCCGAACCTTGTGGGATCTCCTCTGTTTACCTCTACCTTAAGTTTTGCTTTTTCGAGGTTGAGATCTTTGAGGACTTCCTCTATCTCCCGTTCCAGTTTTGAAGCGACTTCCTTCCTTTTTGAGCTCAGCTCTTTGGAAAACCTTAGAAGCTCCTCTTCCGCCTTCTCAAGCTCCTCCTTTGTCTCCCATATTAGCTCCTCGTAGTTGTAGGAGACTGCAAGCTCCTCCTTTATCTTTTCAGCTTCCTCAATTATCTCCGCATAGGACTTTTTATACTTCTTCTCGAGCCTCTGGACCTTGAAGAGGGTCTCGTTTATCCTGTCTATCTCCTCCTGTGAAAGGTCGAGGTCCTTATCCCTTAGCTCCTCTGTTATATCCAAAAGCCTGTCCCTCATCTGGGTCAGTTCCTCTAAAAGTGCGTCCACGGGGGTTCCCAATTCTTTGGCCCTCCACAGATTTCTCAGGGCCTCGCTCAGCTTGGAGTAGGCGGAATTCTCGGCGTCGTAGAGTTCCTGGAGAGAGGCCTGGACCAGTCTCTTTATCTTCTCGAGGTTCTTGAGCCTTTCGGCCTTAGCCTTTAACTCCTCCACTTCCTCAGGACTCAGGGAGATCTCCTCTATCTCCCTCAGCCTGAACTCGAGAAAGTCCTTCTTTTGAACGAGTTCTTCTTTTTTGCTCAGGAGCTCCTCGTATCTTCTTCTCAGCTCCGAATACTTCTCGTAGGCCTCCTCCACTTTTTCCCTCAGCTCCGAAAGCCCTCCGAACCTGTCTAAAAGATCCCTCTGGAACTCGGGTCTCAGGAGCTTTATGAACTCGTTCTGGCCCTGGATGGAGATCCTCCCTTCGGTTATCTCCTTCACTACTTTTGCGGTCGTTCCCCTTCCGTTTAGGTAATACCTACTCCTTCCGCCTCTGATCTCTCTCCTCAGAACGTAAGTTTCTCCTTCGGTCTCGAGCTCGAGCTCGACCGCTGTCCCCTCGGGAAAGTCCCCCTGCTGGCCCATCACAAAACCTACCGCGGATATGGTCATGGACTTTCCCGTCCCCGTCTCTCCAGAGATGACGTTCAGACCCTCCTCGAACTCTATCTCTAAGTCCTTGATAAGTAGGAAGTTTTCCACATAGACTCTTCTGAGCATGGGTAATAATATCGGATCTTCCAGCGGGAGCTTCAACGTCCCAGATTAAAGTTATGCTCTGGTCCGTTCTGGCTTTACTCCTTATTATCCTCGCCTGCGAGAGGCCCTACGATTACGGGAACGTTTCGAAGATAGACTGGAGGAAGGACTACGAGAAGGTTCTTTTAGAGGCAAAGGAAAGGGGAAGGCCCGTTTTCATTTACTTCTCCGCTGTCTGGTGTAGCTGGTGCAGGGAGTATGAGAAAGAGCTCGAAAGGGAGGAGGTCGTCCGATTTCTTGAGGAGAACTTTATACCACTACTTCTGGACAGCGATAGGGACAGAGCGCTGTTTTTAGAGCTGGGCGGGAGAGGGACTCCATTTTCTGTAGTTCTCGATCCCAGAGGAAGACCCATTCTCAAGTTCCACGGAGCGGTGAGGTCTAGGGATCTCATAGAGGTTCTCAGTGCGGCCCTCGAGGGGAACGTAAGCCTTCCTGAGGAGAGAAAGACCTACAGGATAACTCGGCTCGACGAGGAGACCTACCGCTTCCTACTTAACTTCTTCCTCGAAGACCTGAAAGAGCGCTACGATCCTATCTACGGAGGATTTTCATCTCCATCCGCAAGGGGGAGCCTCTTCAAGTGGAGCACTCCGCTAACTTACGATTACCTGCTCGAGAAGGGAATCATGGTGGAGGAGGTTCTCTTTTCTCTCAGAAAGGATATCGAGTTCCTCTACGATGAGGTGGACGGGGGCTTTTTCAACTTCTTCGACAGGACGAGAGCCTATGACTTTTACTTCGAGACCTCAAAGACCTTGAGCGTAAACAGCCTCATGATACTGGCGCTCCTGGAGGCTTACAGGGTGTCAAAGGAAAAGATCTTTCTCCAGAAGGCAATCGGGACCTACGAGTACATGGTGAGAGTCCTGCGCGCTCGGGAGGCGTGTTTTCTCAACGCCCAGATCTCCGACCCCTCCTACTACAACCTGCCCCCAGAGAAGAGGAGAAGAAGAAGGCCTCCTCCCACGGATACAGCTATCATAGTGGAAGACAACTCGAAGGCCATCCTGTCTCTGATAGAGCTTTACAGGTTCACGGGAGGGGAGAACTATCTTGAAGAGGCTATTAAATGTGCCGACTACATCCTCAGGAATATGCTTGAGAACGGAACTCTCTACCGGTTCTACGACGTAAAAACTAAAGAGAGGGGCCTTCCCAACTTCGGGAGGGACGTGGCCTTCTTCAGCCTGGCCCTCCTCGAGATTTCACACTACAGACAGGGCTACGGGGAGGATCTTTTGAAAGTCCTCAGCATAGAGCCGAAGGAGGACTGGGTCTCGAGGTCCGTAATCTCCTATGTCCTCGCCAGTGTAGACAGGAAAAGGGCTGAAGAGAAGCTCTTTGGAACGGAGATCAACCTTTCCTACCAGAATCCCGATGAGCTTGTGTTCCTCCTGAGAGCTTTCGAGGCTCTGATTGAAAGTAATTCGAATTAGTTTATTATTATCAACTATGGAAAAGGTCTACGCTTACGACACAACGCTCAGGGACGGCTCCCAGGCGGAGGGAGTTAACTTCTCCCTCGAGGACAAGATCAGGATAGCCCAGAAGCTGGACGAGTTCGGCATAGACTACATAGAGGGGGGCTGGCCCTACGCCAATCCCAAGGACAACCTCTTCTTCCAGAAGATAAAGGCCCTCAAGTTCTCCCACGCGAGGCCCGTGGCCTTCGGATCCACGAGAAAGCCGGGAAAGAACGTGAAGGAGGACAAGCAGATAGAGGCTCTGATAAAGGCCGAGACCCCCGTGATAACCATTTTCGGGAAGAGCTGGGACCTCCACGTTACGGACGCGCTGAAAACCACGCTCGAAGAGAACCTCGAGATGATCTACGAGTCCGTGGAGTACCTGAAGAAGTATGTAGAGGAGGTCATATTCGACGCGGAGCACTTCTTCGACGGCTTTAAGGCGAATCCGGATTACGCTCTTGCGGTATTGGATGCGGCTCTCAGAGGCGGAGCGGACTGGGTGGTTCTGTGCGACACGAACGGGGGAAGTCTCCCCCACGAGGTTCAGGAGATAACAACAAAAGTCAGGGAGAAATTTCCCGAAGCCAGGATAGGCATCCACGCCCACAACGACTCGGAGACCGCGGTGGCCAACTCAATAATGGCCGTTCTCGCAGGTGCCCGTCAGGTCCACGGGACGATAAACGGGATAGGCGAGAGGACCGGAAACGCTAACCTATGCTCAATAATCCCCAACCTCCAGCTCAAGCTCGGCTACGAGGTGATCCCTCACGAGAACATGAAGAGGCTGACCGAGCTGGCCAGGTTCGTGGCGGAGCTCTCCAACATGCCCCTTCCCAGGAACATGCCCTACGTTGGTGAGAGCGCCTTCGCTCACAAGGGTGGGGTTCACGCTTCGGCGGTCATCAAAAAGGCCATTACCTACGAGCACATAGATCCCGAGCTGGTCGGGAACAGGAGGAAGATAACGGTCTCGGATCTGGCTGGCAGAAGCAACCTCATCTACAAGCTGAGGGAGTTCGGCATAGAGGCGGACGAGAAGTCTCCCGAGCTTCTCAGGCTCATGGAGAAGATAAAGGATCTCGAAAAGGAGGGATACCACTTCGAGGCCGCAGAAGCCTCCCTAGAGCTTCTCTGCAAGAGGCACTTCGGACTCGTCAAGGACTACTTCGACTTTGACGCCTACAGGGTCCTGATAGCCAAGAGGAGGAGCGACGACCTTCCTACCTCCGAGGCGACGGTGAGGCTCGCTGTTGAGGGTGTGGATGAACATACCGCAGCTTTAGGAAACGGCCCCGTCAGTGCCCTTGACAGGGCTCTTAGGAAGGCCCTCGAGGAGTTCTATCCCACGCTCAAAGATATGCAGCTGGTGGACTACAAGGTTAGGATCATAAATGAGTCGGCCGGAACCGCAGCCAAGGTCAGGGTCCTGATAGAGTCTGCGGACCCCAAGAGGAAGTGGGGGACCGTAGGGGTATCTGAGAACGTGATAGAGGCCTCCTGGATAGCCCTCAGAGACGCCTTCGTCTATAAGCTCATGAAGGACGAGGAAGAAGGGACTTGATCTCCTCCATTATCTCTATGGCGGCTTGTCTGTATCCCTTCAGGTTGTCTTGGTAGGCGCTGAACCGCCTAGGCTTTCCTATAAACACATCTATCCTCGGCCCAGGCCTTGGAAACTTACCTCCCCTCGGAAATACTCTGTCCGTTCCCTCTATCAAAACGGGAACTACAGGAACCCCGCTCTTTACAGCTAGGAGCCCTACCCCTGGCTTTGGCCTCAAGAACTTCCCCGGATCCGCCCTAGTCCCTTCAGGAAAGATTGCTACCTTGCAGCCCCTGTGAAGAAGCTCGAGAACCATCTCAAGGGTCTCAACATCTCCAGAACCCCTCCTTATGGGAACAGCCCTCATGTGTCTGATGATCCATCCGAGAGGAGGTTTGAAGAGCTCTTCCTTAGCCAGAAACACAAGCGGTTCTGGAAAGACGGAGTTGAGGACGGGAGGATCTAGGTGGCTCCTGTGGTTGGAGGCAACTATGTAGGGGCCTTCCTTCGGGATGTTCTCGATACCGTGGACGGAGATTTTGAAAACATTCCTGAAGATAGGCTTAGCTATAGGGCATAAGGGGGCTATGAGGAACCTTCCTACCGGCGTAAGAGGACAGCTCAACTACTCCTTCCTCTCTATCTTCTCCTTAAGGAGCTTCACAAACTCCTCCACAGTCATGGATCCCAGGTTCCCCTCCTTCTTGCTCCTGACAGATACAGTTCCGGACTCAGCCTCCCTGTCTCCCACCACGAGGACGAAGGGTATCTTCATGAGCTCCGCCTCTCTTATCTTGGCGTTCATCCTCTCGTCCCTCCCGTCTATGTCCGCCCTGAAACCTTCCCTCTGCAGAGCTTCAAGAACCCTCCTGCCGTAATCGATGTGTCTGTCCGCTATGGGGACTATCCTCACCTGCGTTGGAGAGAGCCAGACGGGAAGGAGTCCAGCGTAGTGTTCGAGAAGGATACCCGTGAACCTCTCTATAGATCCCAGAAGCGCCCTGTGGATCATGTAGGGCCTGTGCTTTTTGTTGTCGGGCCCCACGTAGGTCATATCGAAGCGTTCGGGAAGGTTGAAGTCGAACTGTATGGTGGAACACTGCCAGAGCCTCCCTATAGCGTCCCTTATCTTCACGTCTATCTTGGGCCCGTAGAAGGCTCCTCCGCCCTCGTCTATCTCGTAGGTGTATCCGAGATCCTCTACAGCCTTCTTGAGGGCGTTCTCCGAGACCTCCCACTGCTCCTCCGAGCCTATCGCGTCCTCTGGCTTGGTGGATATGTATATCTTGAAGTCCTCGAAACCGAAGTCCTTTAGCATGGAGAGGGCAAGATCCAAGGTGTCCCTTATTACATCATCGACCTGCTCGGGCGTGCAGATTATGTGGGCGTCGTCCTGGGTGAAGCCCCTCACCCTCATGAGGCCGTGGAGGACGCCGGACATCTCGTATCTGTAAACCGTCCCGAGCTCCGCGAGCTTTATGGGAAGCTCCTTGTAGCTCCTGACCTTGCTCTTGTAGATGGCTATGTGGAAGGGGCAGTTCATAGGCTTTACGTAGTACTCTTCTCCCTCCATCTCCATGGCTGGGAACATGTTGGGTTTGTAGCACTCCAAGTGTCCGCTTATCTCCCAGAGCTTGGACTTACCCACGTGTGGGGTATAGACGAACTGGTATCCTCTCTTTATGTGCTCTTCCTTCCAGTAGTCTTCAAGAACCTTGCGGTAGATAGAACCTCTCGGTAGCCACAGAACGAGTCCTGCTCCCACGTTTTCGTCTATCATGAAGAACTCAAGATCCCTACCCAGCTTTCGGTGATCTCTCTTCTTAGCCTCCTCGTAGAACCTGAGTCTTTGCCTGAGCTCCTTGTCTGACCAGAAAGCCATCCCGTAGATTCTGGTAAGCTGAGGCTGGTCTGCCTTCCCGAGCCAGTAGGCTCCCGATATGGAGGTGAGCTTGAAAGATCCAGCCTTTCCTGTAGAGGGCAGGTGGGGTCCTCTGCACAGGTCTATGAAATCTCCCTGCTGATAGACTGATATAACGTCCTCTGGAGATATCCTCTGGATTATGTCTATCTTGTACTTCTCCTTGAGATCGTTAAAGAGTTTTATAGCCTCGTCTCTCTCCAGCTCCTTGCGTAGTATGGGGTAGTCCCTCTTGATTATCTCCCTCATCTTTTCCTCTATCTTGGGCAGGTCTTCCTCCGTTATCCTGTGCCCTTCCACCTCAACGTCGTAGTAAAAGCCCTCTTCCGTGGTGGGTCCCACACCCAGGTGAACCACCTCCGCGCCGTAAAGCTCCTTGAGCGCCTGTGCCATTATATGAGCGAGAGAGTGCCTCATGATCTCAAGGCTCTCCGGGTCGTTCTTATATATGGGTTTTATCTCTCCATCCTCACTTATGGGTGTCTGGAGGTCTATTATCCTGTCTCCGAGCTTTCCTCCAAGGGCGTCCTTTATGCCCGCCTTCTCAAAGATCTCTCCGAGGGGTGTACCCTTTTCAACCTCAACCTCCTTACCTTCTATAACAACCCTGACTTTATCCTTAAC
>JALWEK010000177.1 GCA_027014185.1 Aquificaceae bacterium | reverse complement strand
ACCGTAAACAACGGGGACGTGGAGATCCCCGTGATGGTGGCAAGACCCGAGAAAAAGGGAACGTTCCCGGGCGTTCTCTTCCTTCACGGCAGGAGGGGGCTCGACGACCTTTTCCAGCTTCACGCCAAGAGACTCGCAGCGAGGGGCTTTGTGGTGGTTGCCCCAGACCTCTACACGGGAAGGTTCATAGAAAGGTTCCCCATATACCACGACCCAGCGGTTGAGGACGATGCGAACGTGGTTCTGGATTACGCCCTCTCGAGAAAGGACATACATCCCAAGAAGGTCTGCGTCTACGGTCTCACGAGGGGAGGCTTCTACTCTCTCAGGCTCCTCGTTGCCAAGAACAGGCAGGAGAAGGACATAGCCTGCTGGGTCGGGTATTACCCACATCTCCAGGATCCCAACAGGCCGGAGCCGATGCAGGTTTACAGGTACCACGAAGACATCGAAAAGGTAAAGGTTCCAGTCATGTTCTTCGTGGGCAGGGACGAGCAGTACCAGAGGCTAAGACCAGCTCTGATGGCGATAGACTACCTCAGGAGCCACGGAAGGGAGGCATACATAGTTGTGTATCCTGGCGTAGGAAGAGGCTTTGACTTCAGGAACGGAAACAGGAGAAAGTTCGCAGACGACCTCGCCGCTAAGGATGCGATAGTGAGGGCGGCGAGGTTTATAAGGGAAAAGCTGGGCGTTGAATAAAGTGCTTGACTTGTAAATGTACCTGCTTTATATTGTTGGTTGGACTTGAGGAATAACGAGAGGGGAGGGCGCCTTACCCTTTCGTGTTCTCTCAGGTTCGCAGAAATTTGTAGGAGGTTTTAGTTCCATGAGTCTCACAGGCACAGTCAAGTGGTTCAGCAAAGACAAAGGGTACGGGTTCATAACCCGTGACGACAACCAGGGGGACGTTTTCGTCCACTTCACAGCCATCCAGAAGGAAGGCTTCAGGACCCTCGAGCAAGGTCAGAGGGTAGAGTTCGAGATAGAGGAAGACGAAAAGGGCCCAAGGGCAAAGAACGTAGTTATCCTCGATCAGTAAAGGGCAAGCTCCCTTAAGATAGCTACCTTTTGGAGTTCTCCCCTCTCCGGGGGGAGCTCCTTACCATTCAACTTCAACCCGACCGGATACCCTTCATCTATAAGCCTGACCGTCAGGTAGGCCAGCTTCGAGAGCCTTGTCTCTAGATCGCCGTCCACCATATCCAAGGACAGAACCACAGGTTCCTTATCCTCCGAGAGCATCTCCCTAACGGTTATCTCCCCCCTCTTTGCTGTCAGCTTCCAGTGTATAAGCTTCATAGGCTCCCCCGCATAATCCTTAATACCCTTGAACTCCTCGTACCCTTTAACGGGCGTTGGCCTCGATGAACCACTTTCCTTGCGTTTGTCAGCAACGCCGATGGGTACAGCCGTTGGCACGGGTTTGGGAAAGACGACGATATCGGCTTCAATCTCCACCTCCATGCTCCTTACGAACATACCCAGGGGGAAGTCGGAGCTCAGGATAAGCTTTACCCTATCGACCCTACCTCTCTTGTTAAACAACAGGTAAAGGTTTCCCTCCCTCCATCTATCATCTACAAGGGGAAACAGGACCTCGTCCACATTGGAAGACAGTCTTATGAGGAAGGAGGGAACTCTAAAGCCCTTTCTAACCAGGACCCTGAACCTGACCCTCCTTCCTGCAAAGACCTCCAGTGGAGGTATGATTCTAACCTCTATACCCCTTATATTCAGGATAGAGACCACTCCGGAGACGAGCATCAGGGAGAGCATAGCCGAGACAACTATGTAGAGGAGGTTGTTCCCCGTGTTCGCGGCCGCCACCCCGAGAAATACGGTGGCCCCTATGAAGACGGTTCCGGACCTCCTTACCTTGACCCTCATCTCTTCTTAAGTAGGTTATCCCCCAGTATGTTGAAGGCCAGTATTGTAAGGAATATGCACATTCCGGGGGAGAGCATCCAGGGGTACGAGGAGAGAACGTTCACGTTCCTAACCTCGGAGAGCATGTTCCCCCAACTGGGCTGGGGCTCCTGAATTCCGAGCCCCAAAAGACTCAGGGCCGCCTCCCCCAGTATGTATGCGGGGATAGACAGGGTAGCGGAGACAATAAGGTAGTAATAGGTGTTGGGGAGGATGTGCTTTCTGAGGATCCTGAAGGTTCCGGCCCCGTAAGTTTTGGCGGCCAGGACGAACTCCCTCTCCCTTATGGAGAGGACCATCCCCCTCACAACCCTAGCGAGACCCGCCCAACCGAGTAGGGAGAGGATAAAGACTATCATCAGGAATATCTGGCCGCTCGTCATCTCCAGCGGGAAGACAGCCCTTAAGGAGAGTAAAAGGTAGAAGGTGGGTATGGACATAAGGATCTCCACAAGCCTCATCGTTAGAGTATCCACACGACCGCCGAAGTATCCAGATACACCTCCCACTATCGCCCCTATGAAGAAGGTAACCAACGTGCCTATAATACCTACCCCGAGGGAGTACCTTGCACCGTAGAGAAGCCTAGAGAATACGTCCCTACCAAGCTT
>JALWEK010000176.1 GCA_027014185.1 Aquificaceae bacterium | reverse complement strand
CCTCTTTCTCACCTGTAGCTGGGATTAATATACCACCTATAAAACACTTTGTCAAGTGGTTTTATAATCGTTGTCTCCCAAAGCCTCTGGAAGTAGAATCTCTGAGGCTTATAATTAATCAGAGGGGGAAGGTATGTTGGGTTTCCTGCTTCCCACCCTATTCGGTATAAGCGTGGCCGTAGCGGGAGGAAAAAGCATGAAGGTGGAGAGCGATGCCTTTAGGGAGGGAGAGGTAATACCTGTCAGGTACACCTGCGATGGGGTGGACATCTCCCCGCCCCTGCGGTGGTCCGAAGTGCCCGAGGGAACCAGGAGCTTCGTGATAATAGTGGACGACCCGGACGCCCCTATAGGGACCTTCACCCACTGGGTGATTTACGACATCCCCTCGGAGATTAGGGAGCTCGAGGAGGGGATTCCGAAGGCGGACCAGATAGACGGTGTGAAGCAGGGGATGAACGACTTTGGCTACGTCGGCTACGGAGGCCCCTGTCCACCAAAGGGGCACGGCTACCACAGGTACTTCTTCAAGGTTTACGCCCTCGATGTTGAGAGCTTAAACCTCCCACCAAAAGCGACGAGGAGGCAGGTAGAGGACAGGATGAGGGCCCACATCCTAGGGGAGGGATCACTTATGGGAAGGTATAAGAGAGATTAGATCCTGGGGCAGTTTCGGGTAGTTCCCACTTACGTTGCCCCTCTCGTCTATCTTTATGGTGGCCGGCAGGAATATTAGGGTTACCTTCTCTGAGAACTCACCTCTCGGATCGGCGTAAATGGGGAAGTTCGGTTTTATGCCGTTCTTCCTTAGAACCTCTTTCACATCGGACTCGTCCATCATTATCGCTATGGATATCAGGTTTACATCCTTACCGAGCTTGGGGTAGATCTTAACTAGCCTCTTGAGATCTTCGGTGTGGCCTATACACGTTCCAGACCAAACGTAAACTATGAGGGGTTTCCCCCTGTAACTCTCGAGGCTGACCTCCCTTCCGGAGAGGTCCCTCACCTTGAGCTTGTATATCGAATCCCCGGAACAGGAGAGGAGCAACAGCAGGATTACAGCCAGGAGACCTCTCATCTACTAACGCATACCCATCTTTCTAACGGGAGCTTCTACGGTTATCTCTCCGCTCTTCTTGAAGATGAGCGTTATCCTGATCTTCTCCCCAGCCTTCAGGGGTCTCTTTAGGTCTATAAGCATTATATGCTTACCCATAGGCTTGAACTCCACAAGCCCGCCCGCCGGCACCCTGACCTCGTGTATCCTACGCATCTTCATCATCCCGTCTTCCATCACGGTAGTGTGAATCTCCGTTATCTTGGATACCTCTGACCTCGCCCCGATCAGGTAGTCGTCCTCGTCCCCGGCGTTCCTAACCTTCATGAAGGCTGCGCTCATGGTAGATACGGGTGGGACCGCCCTCACCCACGGGTCTTCCACTATGATCTTGGGCTTGGAAAGGGCGAAGCCAAAGAGCAGAATTAAAAGGGCTAAGACTCTCATAACATCCTCCTAAAGGAACTTCTTTATGTCCTCCACCATCAGCTCGGGCTTCTGCTTGGTGGAAGGGTAAATGAGCTTGAGGACCCCGTCGGGGGTTATCAGGTATATGTAGGCTGTGTGATCTACGAGGTATCCTCCCTCCGACTGGCCCTCGACCTTCTTGTAGAAGGCCATGTAATCCTTGGCCGCCTTTTCGATCTCGTCGGGAGTCCCGGTAAGTCCTATGAAGCTAGGGTTGAAGAACTCTGCGTACTTCTGTGCTACCTCGGGGGTGTCCCTCTCTGGATCCACACTTATGAATACCACCTGAACCTTGCTCCTCTCCTCCTCGTCCAGAAGGTTCATCGTCTTTGCGAGCGTCTGGAGGGCGGCCGGACACACATCGGGGCAGTGGGTGTAGCCGAAGAACATGAGGACCACCTTACCTCTGAAGTCCGAGAGACAGACCTTCCTCTCCTTACCTTCCTTCCATCCGGTTAGGCAGAACTCTTTAGCCGGCTTGTCGTATAGTGTCCCGTTGAACTCCTCCTTCCTTTCGCAGGACAAAGAGAGGATAACCGTAAGGATAGTAAAAACTAACCAAAGGCGCTTCATCATGGTAAAGTATAATCCTTTTCTGAAAGCAGATCAACCCCGCACTCCAGGTTCTCCACCCAGTCCATGAACCTGTTTACCATATCCTTCCCTCTGAAGATGGCACCGTGCTGGGGTGCTATCGTATCTATGTCGAGATTCCTAACCATGTTAGCCCAGAGTTTCATAACCTTCCCCGAGGCCATGTACCTTCTGTGGAAACCCTCCATGTACTTGATGTGGGAATCGAAGTCCTCCACGAAGACGTAGTCCTGACCCAAAGAGGCACCCAGATCTCCGGAGAAAAGTATCTTGGAAACAGGGTCGTATATCTGAAAGTTCCCCGGCGAGTGGAGGAAGTGTGCAGGTAGGATCAGCAGCTCGCAGTCTCCGCCGAGCGTGATCTTAGTTCCGCCGTCGTCTATCGGTATCACCCTGCCTTCAAGCTTTGAGTCTAGTCCGAAGTGGGGCAGGAACCTTATCCAGAGCTTTGATATGAGCGCGGTTGCATCGGTGGTCATGAGCCAGTAGTTTATGCTCGCCACTATGTCCGGATCTTGATGGGAGAGGAATACGTACCTTATGTTTTTAGGAGGTATCAGAACTGATATGTCGGCGAAGAGCTTGGACTGGACCTTGTGGCCCCCGGGATCGAGTAGAACCGCCTCGTCCCCGTGGAGTATGAGAAACTGGTTGGCCTGAACTGCACTCGCTGGCGTGAGCTCCTCGAACAGGAACACTTTGTGGTTCTCTGATCTGAACAGCTCCTTACCGGCCATGGCTCCTCCTTTATGACTTTCGTCATATTTTACCACCTCTTGCGCCGAAAGGGTTAGAATAATCGGGCATGATATACACGGGCGTGGACGGGGAAAAGATCTTCAGCATAGACTACTCTCCCTTTAGAAAGAACTGGAAGGTAACCGAGAAGCGGGGAAGGAGAATATACGTGGTACCTTCAGATCTGTGCTACGTGAGGAGGGATAAAACGGACATAAGAGATGCCTACGACCTCAGACGGGCTCTGAGCATAGAGGTTGAGGAGAAGTTCGGTGAGGTCCTGTGGGACGTAAAGCTGAAAGGGGACGAGTACTGTTTGGCTGTTGTGAGGGATTTTGAACCTCCGGAGGACAGTTTCGCTCTCGATCCTGAGGTATTTTCCCTGGCAAGGGTTGCAAAGGCACTCGGTATAGATAACTGCTACGTATTAGACATAGGGAGGAGGAAGACTACCCTGGTGAACGTGGAGAATGGGGAGATGTCTTCCTACAGGGTAGTCCTGAAGGGTACGGATTACCTTAAGCAGATAGCCTCTGAGGACGTGCTAATAGGAGAGGGCCTAAAGAACGCTGCTATCAGGGAGGCCTTCGAGGGCATACTCTCATCCCTCGGTAAGGATCTAAGGGAGAAGCCCGTTCTACTCAGCGGAGGTGGAAGTAGGCTCAAGGGTATAGAGGACCTATTTGAAGGTGTCCTGAAGAACGATCTGGCTCCACCGGAGCTGAGTTCAGCCTTCGGGGCATCCCTTAAGTTCGTTTACGAAGATTGTTCTCCCGACTTCAGGGAGGAGGAGCTATCGGAGAGGGATCTGAGGAGGGTCTCCCTTATCTTGGGATCTTCCTTGATACTCTTTATAGCCTCCGGTCTCGGGATGGACTACCTGAAGGATAGCTTCGTAGGAAATATCAGGAAGGAGGAGAGGCTGGAGTTCAAGAGAAAGTTTCCACAGAAGCCGGCTGTAGCGGTCAGGGACCAGGTAAAGAGTATGTCCATGGCCGAGCCATACCCTCTGACGAACAGAATGTTGAGGCTCTCGGAAAAGCTAGGAGAGGGTATGAAGATCTACAGGATAGAGTTCGAGGGCGGTGTTCTGAAGGTTATAGGAGAGGCGAAGGACAAGGATACCGTGGTTAGGATAGGGGCGAAGAGGGTTAAGGAAACACCCGAGGGGAGCTTCGAGTTTGAGGTGGAGATAAGATGAGGAGGTATCTGAGCCGTCGTCTCGTTTACATAGTGTCCCTGCTGATCTCGGTGCTCTTTTTGGTTTACGCCCTCTCCGTTGCTGGGGACGTGAGGAAGGATGTAGTCAAAGAGTACTTCGCTCACAAGGAGTTCCTCTTTTACCTCAAGAACCTCCCCCTGAGGACAAAGGCTCCTGCAACAGAAGAAGCTCTCATGAACCTTCTCTCCAAACACGGGCTCGAACCCCAGAAGGTGTTCAGGACAGAGAGCGGTGTGGAGATTCAGCTGAAAGATATCCCGTGGAGCGTTGTCCCGGACCTTGTGAAGGACCTTGAGGATAGGTTCGAGGTCGTATCCTTTTCCGCGGTGGACAACACGGGTAAGGGTCTATTCGAGGTCAGGGTGGTCGTTAGATGAGGGTCTTCGACAGCTTAGTTGAGGAGTACGACCTCTGGTACGAAAGGCCCTTCGGTCGCTCAGCCTTCGAGCTCGAACTTAAGTGTTTAAGGGAACTCTTAGGGAGCTTTCAGAGGGGCCTCGAGGTGGGTGTGGGCACGGGTAGGTTTGCTTCTGCCCTGGACGTAAGGTTTGGTCTGGACCCATCCTACGAGATGCTGAAGATAGCGGAGAGAAGGGGCGTGATCTGTGTTCAGGGTGTGGGCGAAAGGCTTCCCTTCAAGGAGGGAAGCTTCGATCTCGTACTTGTGGTCGTCTCCATATGCTTTGTTGAGGATCCGCCCAGGGTGTTGAAGGAGATAAGGAGGGTGCTGGTAGCTGGCGGCCGGCTTCTTCTAGGCCTCGTCCTAGGGGAGAGTCCCTGGGCAGAGTTTTACAGGAAGAAGGCAGCGGAGGGCCATCCCATATACAGGCACGCCAGGTTTTACACATTTGATGAGGTAAAGGAGATGCTCGGCATGGCCGGCTTTACCCTGAGAGGGGTCAGAAGCACGCTCTTTGAAGAGCCTCAGGACAGAGCACCCGTCAGTAATATGGAGATCAGGGAGGGCTACTCCCCCGAGGCGGGTTTTACGTGTATCTGTGCTACTTGAGGGTTTCCCCGAAGAACTCTATCGCTATATCCCTAAGGTCCTCGGCCGCGAGATCCCTGAAGAAGTGATCGGCATAGTCTATCACCTCTACCCTGATGTTCTCCTTCAGGTAAGGCTCCAGGAAGGTAGGCAGGTCCTTTACCCTGTCGTCCTCTCCTCCCCAGACTATCAGTACGGGGACCTCTATCCTCTGCAGGGATCGGCCTATGTTCCTGTCTATACCGTAGTACGTGTAAAGGGTTCTTGCGCTAACCTTTGTCTTCTGACAGTAAAAGAAGCTCGTCTCGAGGAGCTTCTTCCCCTCACCCTTTTCAACCAGCTGCCCAGCCTTCTTAAGGAGGGGGTGTTTTCTTGGAACTCCCTTCGCCGGAGCTACGGCGAGGACCCCCACTACGGCCTTGTCTTTCGATAGCTCTTCCGCCGCGTGTATAACCTCCTGGCCACCCATCGAGTGTCCGGCGAGGATTATCCTCTCTACCCCCTGTCCCTTCAACCATCTAACCCATTCCTTTATCTCCTCTATGTTCAGCTCGTAAGGGTGGTCTAGAGGATAGGAGCAGTCGTAGGGCTCCTTCCTGTCGTTAACCCCTAGGGTGAGGGTTGGGGAGAGAACTGGGTAGCCTTCGGAGACCCAAAACTCCCTCTGCTGGGATATGGGTTCTCTCATCCTGTGGGTCTGGAAGAGTCCGTGTAGCCAGAGTATCGCCACTCTGGGTTTAACACCCTCGGGAACTGACCATTCTGCGTTCGCTTTCAGCTTCTTGCCCTCGAAATCTATGAAGATGGATACGGGCTCACCGAAGGAAAGCAGCGCCAGAGCCAGGGTTAAGAGAATAAGCCCCCTCATGGCAGAACCCCCTACTATAATTAAAGCATGTTCTTTTACGATGCCAACAACCCTAAGAAACTGTGGATCCATCTTCACGGGTTCGCCACGAACGTGTGGGGTTCCAAGATAGAGTTCGCGAGAAATTACTTTAAAAGGACGAAGGCTTTTTCCTTCTATGCGATGGACATGGACTACGAAAAGCACACAACCACCGAGGTGCTGGATGTCTTGGAGGCTCTCGTTCTCGGCTTCTCTCAAAGGTACGAGGACATAGTTCTCTGCGGGAGCTCTCACGGGGCTTACGTTGCGGCCAACTACGTGAGGTTCAAGAAACTCGGGAACGTTAAGAGGCTTCTTCTCCTTGCGCCATCCTTCAGGACCCTTGACCTGGTCGTTAAGGAGCTCGGGGAAGATAAGGTAAGGAACTGGCTCGAGGGCAAGGAAGTTCTCAGGTTCACGGAGGAGGGGGTGGAGATAGAGATGAGAGAGGATTTCGCCGTGGATATACTTGAGAATGGCTACGAGATAGTAGGGGACGGAGAGGTTTACTTTCCCGAGAATCCGCCGGTTGACATAATCCTGGTTCATGGCACGAGGGACGAGGTGGTCCCCATAGAAGACTCCAGGCTGTTTGCGCAGAAGGTCCGGATTTCCGAGTTTATAGAGGTGGAGGACGATCATCAGCTTTCGGAGAGCTTTGGCAGGGTCCTGACGAGGCTGGTTGAGGAGGGCAAGGTATGAGGATACCTGAGCCCCTGCTTTCCGAGCTTCCTGAGAGCGTGGTCCGCGCCCTAGAGGGTCAGGACTTCGGAGACCTGGAGGATCTGTTTTTACTGCTCGAAGGGCTAGGCCTCCCTTCTCAAGAGATGGAATCTCTGAAAGATGAGCTCTACGAGCTTATTCCCGAAGCCAACAGACTGGTAAAGGTGCGCAGGTGGCTTTAGATTACTCCCTATGAAGTGCAGAATATGCGGTAAAAAGCCGATAATATACATGCCCCAGCACAGGCTGGCGCTCTGCAAAGAGGACTTTATATCCTGGTTCGAAAGGTACACGGAGAGGACCATAAAAGAGTTCAGGATGTTCACCCGCGAAGATAGGGTACTCGTTACTGTATCTGGAGGTAAGGACAGCTTAACCCTCTGGCACGTTTTGAGGAAGCTCGGCTACAACGCGGACGGGTTTTACCTGCATCTCGGTATAGGCGAGTACTCGGAGCGATCTAGGGAGAAGGTGGAGAAGTTCGCCCAGAGGTTGGGGGCTAAGGCGATAGTTGTCGATCTGAGAGAGGAGCTTGCGGGTATCCCCGAGCTAAAAGACATAACCTCAAGGGAGGCCTGCTCCGTGTGCGGTCTCGTGAAGAGGTATAACTTCAACAGGGTAGCCAAAGAACATGGCTACAACGTTGTAGCCACGGGGCACAACCTCGACGACGAGGCGAGCTCGCTCCTTGCGAACGTAATAAACTGGAACGTAAAGTATCTGGGCAGGAAATACCCTGTACTCGAAGAGGAGGAGGGCTTTGTTAGAAAGGTAAAGCCTTTCTGCAAGTTCACGGAGAAGGAAACCGCTCTCTACGCACTTCTCAACAACATAGACTTCATAGAGGAGGAATGCCCCTTCTCCGAGGACGCGAGCTCTATCTTTTACAAGGAGATACTCAATCGGATAGAGGAGAGGTTCCCCGGAACCAAGCTGAGGTTCTACCTGGAGTACCTGAGGAAGGTCTATCCCAGATTTAAGGAGGAAGAGAAGAGAGATCTTCAGCCCTGCAGGATCTGTGGGGAGCCTAGCCCCTCGGAGATCTGTCCCGTTTGCAGGCTGAGGGAGAGGGTAGTAAACTTAAAAGGAACGGGGCGTAGCTCAACTGGATAGAGCGCGGGACTACGGATCCCGAGGTTGTGGGTTCGACTCCCACCGCCCCGGCTTTAAAGGAAATGTCCAAGAAAAGCGATAGGTTAATCCCC
>JALWEK010000175.1:2164-2551 GCA_027014185.1 Aquificaceae bacterium | reverse complement strand
ACGTCGTCGTGGGCGGGAGGAGTTTCGGCTGGGGGGCGCGCGGGGAACAGGCCGCCTTCTGCCTCAAGTGTGCAGGGGTCGGAGCCGTGGTGGCCAAGAGTTTCGCCAGGCTCTTCTACAGGAACGCTGTGAACAACGCCCTTAAAGGGGATTACCTTCTCGCTGGCGTGAGCGGTATAATCCTTGTTCTTGAGATAGCTATAATTCTGGAATCGGTGAATGCCCTCAGGGCTGAGAGGAGCGCGCAGGCATGAAGATCTCACAGATACTGGGAGAGTTTTACAGGCTAAAGTTCGGTCAGGAGTTCGCAAGGGAGGCGAGGAGGCTGGACGAGGTGTTCCTATTCTTTCTATTTTCCGATTACTTCGGGCTGCCGAACCCTTACAA
>JALWEK010000175.1:0-2154 GCA_027014185.1 Aquificaceae bacterium | reverse complement strand
AGGTTTACCCGGAGCTTCTGGAAGAGTTCCACGCGTGGCACAGAAGGATGGGTCTAAGGCATTCTCCCTTGGAGTGGATAAGATGCTGCTGAAGGTTTATATTAATAGGCAGGAGGCTTGATGATGCACTTTCCCTTGCCTTGGCAGCTTCTCCTAATCCTCCTAGTTGTTATTATCATATTTGGAGCGCCAAGGCTTCCTCAGCTTGGCAAGTCCCTTGGGGAAGGGATACGTAACTTTAAAAAGGGTCTCTCTGAGGAGGAAGATAAACCCAAATTGGATAAAAAGGAGGAAGAGTGATGCCTTTTATTGGTAATATTTCACTGCCGGAAATCCTTATCATCCTCGCCATAGTCTTCGTTCTCTTCGGAGCCTCGAGGATCCCGGAGGCGGGAAAAGCTCTGGGAGCTGGCATAAGGAACTTCAAAAAGGCCCTCGCCGGAGAGGTAGATCTCGAGGAAGAGAAGAAGATCAAAGAGGTAAAGGCTGAGGAAGTGAAGGAGGAGAAGAAGGAGGAGGCCAAAGCGAGCTAGGAGCTTATGACCCTGTCCTTACCCTCCCTCTTAGCCCTGTACAGGTTCTCGTCCGCCCTTCTTATGATGCTGGCTGTGTCGTCCTCCTCCCTTAGCTCGGCTACGCCCGCGCTTACGCTCAACCTCCCTACAAGATCGAAGTAGCGTTCGCTGACCTCCTTCCTGAGTCTCTCTATCACCCCTACCGCCGTCCTAAGATCCGTATTGGGCATTATGACCAAGAACTCCTCACCTCCCCACCTTCCCACTATGTCGGAGGCTCTGAGCTTGCTCCTCATCAGAGCGGCAAACTCCCTGAGCACGGTATCGCCCACCAGATGACCGTAGGTATCGTTTATAGCTTTGAAGTCGTCCAGATCTAGTAGGGCTACCGAGAGGGGCTCTTCGTATCTCTTGGACTTGCTTATCTCGAACTCCAGGAAGCTCATAACCCCTCTCCTGTTGGGCAGGCCAGTTAGATCGTCAGTGAGGGAGAGCCTTTCGAGCTTTTCCTCCTTCTCCAGAAGCACCCAGTAGAGTTTTATCAGGGCCGACAGCAAAATACCAAAGAGCAGACCCACAAAGAAGGGAACTATGTAGTGGACGTAACTCACCCTCTCGACACCGAGGACGTACCTGTGATGTAGGTATGAGGCTACGAGCGTGATGCCCACCGAAAAGAGGACAACTACAACGGGCAGCTTCATCTTCTAAATAATAGGACAACCTCCCCCTTCACCTTCTCTCTGGACTCAAGCGTTTCCATAATTTGGGAGATCTTGCCCCTGATATACTCTTCATGGACCTTCGTAAGCTCCCTTGCAACGCACGCCTCAACATCCCCGAATATTTCCTTTACGATCTGCAGGGTTTTTAGAATCCTTTTTGGGGATTCGAAGAGGATAAAGGTAGTATCTTCACACCCCTTTAACTCCTCGAAGAAACCTCTAGTCCCTTTCTTGGGCGGGAAGCCCAGGAACATGAACCTGTCGGTAGGCAGACCGGAACCCACGAGTGCGGTTACCACCGCAGATGGCCCCGGCAGGACCTCCACCTCTATGCCTTCTTCAAGGCACCTTCTTATCAACCTGTAGCCCGGGTCCGATACGGCCGGCATCCCGGCGTCTGAAACTAGAGCGACGTCTTCCCTCTGAAGGACGTGGATTATCTTCGGTATCTGCTTTTCCTCCTTCGGCTCGTAGTAAGAGAGCAGCTTCTTTCCCTTTATATCGTAGTGGTTCAGAAGTATCCTCGTTCTCCTCGTGTCCTCGCAGGCTATGTAATTGACCTCTCTCAGAACGTCGAGTGCCCTGAGAGTTATGTCCCTGAGGTTTCCTATCGGGGTCGGAACTACGAACAGCTTCCCCATATCACTCAAAGAGTGCCGTGGTTAGATACTTCTCCCCCCCGTCGGGGAACACCGTAACGATCACCCCCTTCTCACCCCTCTCGGTCATCTCCCTTGCGAGTTTTATACAGGCCCACAGAGCCGCTCCGGAGGACTGTCCTACGAATATAGCCTCCTCTTTAACAAGCCTCCTAGCCCACTCGTAGGCGTCCTCCGTTTCCACGAAGATGGTTCTGTCGAGGAAGTTCTCGTCGAAGATCCCGGGCTTTATCGAGCTCTCTATGTGCTTTAGAC
>JALWEK010000174.1 GCA_027014185.1 Aquificaceae bacterium | reverse complement strand
CACCTGATAGTCGTACTGGGTAAAGACCCACGCCTTCGAGCAGACGTTGGGCGAAGAAAGGATCTTCAAAAGAGCCTCCTTTATCTCCGCTTCCGGGAGAGCGCTCTGATCGAAGTTCCTGACCTCGGAGATGTAGCCCGGTTCCTTAACAGGTCTATCGTAGAGGGGAGCCTCATCCACTATGAGGCTGACGGGAAGATCGGCCACAAGGTCCCCTTCAAAGTATGCTCTGAACCTATCTCCTTCCGTAGTCCTTCCCACCACGCCGTAGCTAAGGTGGTACTTCTTCGCGAGCTCCTCCAGCTCGGGGACCTTGTCCTCTTCCGCTATCAGGAGCATCCTCTCCTGGCTCTCCGAGAGGAGTATCTCGTAAGGGGTCATACCCTCTTCTCTGAGGGGAACCTTATCTAAATAAAGCTCCACCCCCATACCAGACTTGCTCGCTATCTCTGAGGAGGATCCTGCCAGGCCCGCAGCTCCGAGATCCTGCATACCGACGACCAGATCCTTCTCGACCGCCTCGAGGAGAGCCTCTATAAGCTTCTTACCAAAGTATGGATCTCCCACCTGGACGTTGGGCCTCTTCTCCTCCACGTCCTCTCCGAACTCGCCCGAAGCCATAACAGCACCGTGTATCCCGTCCCTTCCTGTGGAGGAGCCTATGAGAAAGAGAATCTGACCCTCCCTTGTCGCTCTCGCCCTGTACATCCTGCCCGCCGGCAGGATACCGAGACAGAATGCGTTCACGAGGGGGTTGGTCTGGTAAGATCTCTCGAAGAAGGTCTCCCCGGCTACAGTTGGAACACCGATGGAGTTTCCGTAAGAGCTTATCCCTTTCACTACACCCTTCAGCAAGAACTTAGTGTGCGGTCCCTCTATCTCCCCGAACCTCAGAGAGTCCGCAAGAGCTATCGGACGGGCACCCATGGATAGAACGTCCCTTATTATCCCTCCGACACCCGTCGCCGCGCCGTTGAAGGGTTCTATAAAGGAAGGATGGTTGTGGCTCTCGACCTTGAAGGCGACCCATACCTTGTCGTCTATCCTCACAACCCCCGCGTTCTCTCCGGGACCCTGCACCACCCAGTCCGCCTCGGTTGGAAACTTCTTCAGGACCTTCCTTGATGACTTGTAGGAGCAGTGCTCGGACCAGAGTGCCCCCAGAACGCCGAGCTCGACCTGGTTCGGTTCCCTTCCCAAGCGCCCAACTATCCTTCTGTACTCCTCCTCGGTGAGTCCGTGGATCTCCCAGACCTTTTCCATGGAAGCTCTATTTTAACCTACTCCCTGAGGAGCGCCCTCGGATAGGAGCCAAGGATCTTGACCATCTGGGTCCTCTTCTTAAGCTCCTCTAGAACATCCTTAACCTTCTCCTCTTCCTTGTGCCCTTCAAGATCGACAAAGAAAACGTAGTCCCACGCCTTCCTCCTCGAGGGCCTCGACTCTATCTTGGTCAGGTTAACACCCCTCAGGTAGAAGGCCTCAAGGGCCTTGTAGAGGGCTCCCGGCTCATCTCTTACAGCGAAGATAAGGCTCGTCTTATCCTTCCCTGTGGGCCTCATCTCCCGCTTGGAAACCACGAGAAAGCGCGTAAAGTTGTCTGTGCTCTCCTGTATGTTCTGGGCGAGGATGTTGAGGTGGTAAGTGTAGCTCGCCACCTCGCTAGCCACCGCACCCGCTCCCTCCTCCTCCAGAGCTATCTCGCAGGCCTTCGCTGTGCTCTCGGTCTCTATTAGCTGGGCGTGAGGAAGGTTCTTCTCGAGCCAGCCTCTGCACTGTCCTAGGGCCATCTTGTGAGAGTAGACCCTCTTTACCTCCGAGAGGTCCTCCACGTTCGAGAGGAGATGGAGGTTTATGGGTATCACCACCTCACCGGATATCTTGAGGTCGCTTTCGAGGAACATGTCTAACGTGTAGTTGACCACACCTTCTATCGTGTTCTCCACCGGGACCACGCCGTAATCGGCCCTCTCCGACTCCACCTCTACAAAGACGTCCCTTATCGTTGTGCAGGGAACGTACTGGGCAGAGAATCCGAAGTACTCGAGTGCGGCCTGATGTGTAAAGGTAGCCTTCGGCCCAAGGTAGGCTATCCTTAAAGGTTTTTCCAGAGAGAGGCACGCAGAGATTATCTCCCTGTAGATGTGGACGAGGGCCTCCGAAGGGAACTCCTCCCCGAACTTCTCCTTGTTTAACTTGAGAAGTTTTTCGAAGATGGCCCTCTCTCTTTCCGGCACGTGTATTTCGAGGTTGTTCCTCTTTTTGATCTCGCCTATCTCTTTGGCAAGCCTAGCCCTCTCACTGAGGAGCCTAAGTATCTCCTCGTCTATCTCGTCGATCCTCTTCCTGAGTCTCTCGAGCTCCTCCACAATGTTAATTTTAACTTAGCTCAGCCCTCCATCTCGTTCACCGTTGCCCCGTCGAAAAGGCCGTGCTCCACCGCAACGTGAACGAGGGCAAGCTCCTCCTCCGTCCGGTTTTTACCTTTGAGGACCTGCCTTATCAACTCCTGAACTACTTCCTCCACCGTCTCCTCCGTTATGTCCTCTTCCTCTATCT
>JALWEK010000173.1 GCA_027014185.1 Aquificaceae bacterium | reverse complement strand
GCTTCATGTAGGCTCCCAGAACACCGCTCACCGCACCGCTTGCCCCCACCATGGGAACGTGTCCTCCCCCGAAGAGGAGGCTTATGAAGGTCTGTGTGAGTGCGGCGGCGAGCCCGGTGGTAATGTAAAAGACCACATACTTAAACTTCCCGAGCCTGTCCTCCACGTTGTCCCCGAAGACCCAGAGGAACCACATGTTCCCGATTATGTGAAACCACCCCCCGTGGAGGAACATGTGGGTCAATAGGGTGTAAGGCTGCTCTAGGACCTTTGCAGGAACGAGGCCGAACTGCCTTATGAACACATCGAGGGCGCTCACCTGACCCTGAACCGTTAGGAGTATCTTCTTGGATAGGCTCCACTCATAGAGCCACACAACAGAGCAGATGACTATTATGGCCACGTTCACTACGGGGAAGGTCCTCGAGGGGTTTATGTCCCTAATCGGTATCATCCTTACTTTCTCCTTAAGCTCCATATAATACTACACTCGGAGGTGATCAGATGACCGATCCGGAGAGGATTAAGAAGCTTATGGAAAAGGCGAAGCTCGCGGACGAGAACGTTCAGATAAACTTCGTCATACTGGATCTCAGCCCCAGATGGATGAAGTGCAGGAGGACTAAGCGCCTGGTCTTCCAGTTCCACAAGCTGGGTGATGCGGAGAACAAGACCGCCTGCGGAAAGGAGCTCGAGAAGTACCAGATCCTGCCCGACAGACAGGAGAACCTGGTCATAACCCAGGTGAACATGATGTTAGGGGGACTCGGGCTTCTGGTCTTCTTCGATCTTTGTCCCGAGTGCTTTGGGGACGTGAACAGGTGTACCCCGTTAGAAGATAAGAAGTGAGGGGAAAGGTAGTCCTCATAACAGGCTCGAGCATAGGGATAGGCAGATACACAGCCTACGAGTTCGCCAGGGCTGGAGCGAGGCTCGTTATTACGTACCACAGGGATAAGGAGGAAGGGGAGGTAACAAAAAGAAGATGCCTCGAGCTCGGCGCTGAGGATGCGATCCTTCTTTACCTTGATCTCAAGGACAACGGGAGCATAATCGGGTGCGTCGAGGAGGCTGTAAAGCGCTACGGGAGGATAGATATCCTGGTAAACAACGCGGGGGTCCTTGCCTGGAAGCCCTTGAAGGAACAGAGCTTTGAGGAGATAGAGGACCAGGTGAGGGTGAACCTGGAGGGTCTTATAAAGATTACGAAGGTAGCTCTGCCCTACGTGAAGGAGATGATCATAAACATCGGGAGCGGTGCAGGGAAGACTGGCTTTTCCGAGCTTACCACCTACTGCGCCACCAAGTTCGGTGTCAGGGGTTTTACACAGGCTCTTGCGGAGGAGGAGAGCGTAAAGGTTTACGCCGTAAACCCTGGTATGACCGCCACTAGGATGACGGGATACCAGGGTGTTCGTCCAGAGAAAGTGGCTAAGATAATCTTCAGGGTGGCGAGCGGTGAGATAAGGAGGCCTTCGGGGAGCGACGTGGATGTGTGGGAGTTCGTCTAATTGTGTTATCATTTTATTAGAATTTCCTTAAACGGAGGTGCGGATATGAGGAAACTACTAGCGCTCGTGGTTCTTGCAGGAGGGGTAACCTTTGCCGCCGACGGAGCTGCCATATTCAAGTCCAAGGGATGTGCTTCCTGCCATCAGCCGAACGCCGACACCGTAGGACCCTCTCTCAAGAAGATAGCCAAGGCCTACGCCGGTAAGAAGGATCAGCTCGTCAAGTTTCTAAAGGGTCAGGCGCCCGCCATAGTCGATCCTGCGAAAGCTGCCATAATGAAGGCCCAGCTCACCACCATAAAGGGTCTCTCCGACGAAGAGCTCTCGGCTCTCGCTGATTTCATGCTCAAGCACAAGTAATGTCCGAAGGGGCATCCCGCCCCTCCTTCCCCTCACAAATCTACCTATAATATTCCCTCATGATAGAAGCTCTCGGAGATTTTAAAAGGGACAAATACTGCGGGGAGGTCTCCTTAGAGGACGTAGATAAGGAGATAAGACTCTGCGGATGGGTCCACAGGGTCAGAAACCACGGGGGAGTGGTTTTTATAGACCTCAGGGACAGAGAGGGGATAGTCCAGGTAGTCGCCGAAGAGAGTTCGAACCCCGAAGCCTACGAGAAGGCGGACAGGGTAAAGCCCGAGTGGGTGATAGGCGTTGTGGGGAAGGTGAGGAGGAGGCCGGAGGGGACCGAGAATCCCAAGCTAAAGACCGGATACGTTGAGGTGGTGGCGAGCGAGATAAAGGTATTCAACACCTCCGAGGTCCCTCCCTTCCCGGTAGAAGAAGAGACCCACGTTTCCGAGGAGATAAAACTCAAATACAGATATATAGATCTCAGAAGGTTTTCCATGAAAGAGAACCTCCTCTTCAGACACAGGCTCTACCAGATAACGAGGAAGTTCTTCGAGGAGGAGGGTTTCGTAGAGATAGAGACCCCGTTCCTGACCAAGTCCACCCCAGAGGGAGCGAGGGACTTCATAGTTCCCTCCAGGCTCCATCCAGGGAAGTTCTACGCTCTCCCCCAGTCTCCACAGCTCTTCAAGCAGATACTCATGGTCGCGGGCTTCGACAAGTACTTCCAGATAGTCAAATGCTTCAGAGACGAGGATCTGAGAGCCGACAGACAGCCCGAGTTCACCCAGATAGACTACGAGATGTCCTTCGTACGTGAAGAAGAGGTTATGGACGTTGCGGAGAGGCTGGTCGCCAGGCTCTTTAGGGAACTCCTTGGGATAGAGCTCAAAACCCCCTTCGAGAGGGTCTCCTACCGGGAGGCCATGGAGCGCTACGGGACCGACAAGCCCGACAGGAGGTTCGGCTTAGAGCTCATAGAGCTCTCGGACATATTCAAAAATACCGAGTTCAAGGTCTTTAAAAGCGTTCTGGAGAAGGGTGGGATAATAAAGGCGATAAACTTCAAAGGGGGGAACCTCTCGAGGAAGGAGATAGACGACCTTACCAAGTTCGTTCAGAAGCTGGGAGCCAAGGGCCTAGCCTGGATAAAGGTGGAGGCTGGGAAGCTCACATCCCCCATAGTTAAGTTCTTCTCACAGGAGGAGACGGATAAGCTCCTCAAGCGCGTGAACGCTGAGGAGGGGGACGTTATATTCTTCTCCGCAGACAAGAAGGAGATGGTCTATAAGATCCTTTCAGCTCTCAGATTAGAACTCGCTAAGACCCACAACCTGATAGACGAGAGCGGGTGGGACGTTCTCTGGGTGGTGGACTTTCCCCTGATGGAGTGGGACGAGGAGGAGGAAAGGTTCGTCTCCCTACATCACCCCTTCACAGCCCCCAAGGAGGAGGACGTTTCCAAGCTGAAGGAAGCCCTGAAGACGGAGGATCTCGAGGAGAGAAAGGAGCTCGTTCACTCGGTCAGAGCCCGGGCCTACGACATGGTCATAAACGGAGAGGAGGTGGGAGGAGGCTCGATCCGTATCCACACCACCGAGCTCCAGGAGATGGTCTTCAAGCTCCTCGGGATAGGCGAGGTGGAGGCCCAGGAGAAGTTCGGATTTCTCTTAGAGGCCCTGAAGTTTGGTGCTCCTCCCCACGGGGGGCTTGCCTTCGGACTGGACAGGCTCGTAGCCCTGATGAGGGGTCTGGACTCGATAAGGGACGTGATAGCCTTCCCCAAGACCCAAAAGGGAATATGCATGCTCACCTCCGCGCCCGACTACGTTACACCCAAACAGCTAAAGGAGGTTCACATAAAGGTTGTGGAGTGAGGGCTAAGGTCTATAATCACTGATATGAAGCTAAAGGAGAAGATCACCTTAGAGGATCTCAAGGAACTTCCCGAGGGGAACTACGAGGTGATAGACGGAGAGGTGAAGGAGTTGGCACCTACGGGTTTCGAGCACGGGGAGTGGGAAGGAGAGCTTTACGCCCTGCTTAAACGAGAGCTGAAGGGAAAAGGCTACGTGGCTGTAGGGGAGGTAGGAGTTCTTATATCCAAGAGTCCCCTCAGGATAAGGTCCGCGGACGTGGTCTATATAAGCAGGGAGCGTTCTCCCGAGAGGCCTAGGGGTATTCTCACCACGCCTCCCGAGCTCGTGATAGAGATAGTCTCCCCAAGCAACACCTACACCGAGATGGAGGAGAAGGTCTTCGATTACCTTAAGGCTGGGGTGGAGAAGGTCCTTCTGGTAGATCCCCAACTGAGAAAAGCTACTCTGTTTGAGGGCAGGGAGGCTAGACTCTACGATTTTGAAGAGGAGATCGAGCTCCTTCCGGATCTGAAGATAAAGCTCTCGGAAGTCCTCTCATGAGGGTAATCTCTGTAATAGGTTCTTCAACCGCTACCGAAGAAGAGTACGAGGTAGCCTATCAGGTGGGAAGGGAGCTGGCCAAAAGGAATATAGCCGTTGTTTGCGGCGGGCGGACCGGCGTCATGGAGGCTGTCTGCAAAGGAGCGAAAGAAGAGGGAGGGCTAACGATAGGCATAATGCCCTCCTACGACGGGCACGAGGCGAACCCCTACGTGGACATCAGGATAAACACGGGGATGAGCTGGAACAGAAACCCGATCGTTGTTGCCACAGGGGACATGGTGATAGCCATAGGTGGACACTGGGGGACCCTCTCGGAGATCGCCTACGCTCTGATCCTCGGCAAGTACGTGGTGGGCTACAGGACACATGAGGTGGGCGGGATTGAAAAAGTGAAGAGCCCAGACGAAATTATTAGGAAGGTGGAGGAATTTTATGGGAAAGGACATCAGCACACTTGAGGAGATGCTCTTCAACACTATGTTTTCCGAGATAGAGGAGAGATACAACGACGTTGTTGATATATACAGGAACGATTACGAGATCCTCTCCCTCGCCCAGCATCTGAGGTCGGTTAAGGAGGCCGTGGGTGAGGTCTTCAAGGAGATACCGAACCCCAACAAGAAGCTCAGCGAGGAGCACTACACTACCCTCTACCAGGTCCTGAAGGAGGTCAGCTCTATACTCTACGACCTCTCCATAGCTGAAGGGGATCAGCTGAGCTACGTTATAGTTCAGGCTTACAGGAAGCTCGACAGCATAAACTCTCTATTTGAGAAGCTCGTATGATATTTCAAGACAGAGAAGAGGCGGGAGAGCTCCTGGCCGAGGTCCTAAAGGACAGGATACATCTCGAGGATAGACCTATAATCCTCGCTATCCCGAGAGGGGGCATCCCGGTGGCCTACAAGGTCTCCGAAAAGCTCGGCGTTCCTATGAGCATAGTTGTGGTTAGGAAGCTGGGGCTCCCCTGGAACGAGGAGGCGGGCTTCGGGGCGATAGACCCGGAGGGGGCCACCTACCTGGATGAGGAGCTGGTCAATTACGCAAAGCTCGATGCTAAAACTATAAGCGAGGTAGCCAGGAAGGAGCTCGAGGAGCTCAAAAGCAGAGAAAGGAAGTTCCTCCCCCGTGGTTATCCAGATCTCCAAGACAGGGAGGTGATAATAGTTGACGACGGCGTGGCTACAGGCTACACAGCCATAGCGGCGGCGGGCTTTGCCAAGAAGAGGGGTGCGAAGGGAGTTATAATTGCGGTCCCCGTCTGTCCCAAGGACAGTCCTAAAAGGTTTAAAGGGTATGCGGATGAGTTCGTCTGCTACAGCCCTTCCAGTGAGATGAGCTTTGCAGTTGGTATGTTCTACAGGGACTTCCATCAGCTCTCGGATGAGGAGGCTAGGGATTACATAGACAGGGCGAAGGAGAGGGGCCTATTCGAATCTTAAGGATAGTATATTAATCCTGATGAAGGTCCTTATGATAGACAACTACGACTCCTTCACCTACAACCTGGTACAGTATCTGGGAACGCTCGGGGCCGATGTGATCGTGAAGAGAAACGACCAGACCAGCGTCGAAGAGATCAGGGAGCTGCGACCTGAGGCGATCGTTATATCTCCGGGGCCTTGCACCCCGGCCGAGGCGGGTGTATCCGTAGATGTCATAAAAGCCTTCTATACGGAGATACCTATCCTGGGTGTGTGCCTTGGCCATCAGTCCATAGGGGTGGCCTTCGGTGGAAGGATAGTAAGGGCTAAGAACCTTATGCACGGAAAGGTCTCAAGGATATTCCACACGGGAGAGGGAGTATTTAAGGGTATCCCAAACCCCTTTACAGCCGTCAGATACCACTCCCTCGTGATAGAGAAGGGGTCGCTCCCGGAGGTTCTCAGCATAACCGCGTGGTCCGACGACGAGGAGATCATGGGGGTACAGCACAGGGAGTTTCCCGTCTTCGGGGTCCAGTTCCATCCGGAGTCTGTCCTCTCCGAGCACGGTATGGACGTGCTCAAGAACTTTTTAGAGCAAGCCCAAAGGGCTAGAGTCTGATCTCCTCTATGTTGTAGATCTCAAAAACCTCTCTGTGCTTTAGAAGTCCCAAAGCCTCCCTGTATATGATCAGATACCTCCTCTGTTCTATGGCTTTCTCCCTCAGGCTGTAAAATCTCCTCCTCAGTCTCACGAGGAGCCTCATGGATAAGGTTGGGAGATTTCTCTCCCTCTCGATCCTCAGCTTCAGGTATGAGACTGCCCTCTTTATCCTCCTCATCTCGGACATGTAGCCTTCGATCTTTGCTCCGTAACCTCCACCTACGCTCGCTATCTCCTTAAGGAGTTCTTCATCGAGCTCAGACTTGTCCAGCATACCTAAATTAATTTATCTGTCCTCCGTCATTGTGGATCGGTTTGGTGCTTCGGAAGATATAGAGCGATGAAGAAGAGGATAGTTAGCCCTATAAACCTTAGGAAGGACAGGCTCCCTCCCGGACAGCACTGGATCCAGTACCCGATAGTTTACGATATAGTTGAGAGGCTTCCCAACTTCGACATAGAAAGATACAGGTTCAAGGTTTGGGGCGAGGTGGAAAGCCCGATAGAGCTCACATACGAGGAGGTTTTAAAACTTCCGTCCGTGGAGCTCGTGGCCGACTTTCACTGCGTTACCAGGTGGAGCGTGAAGGAGATACAGTGGGAGGGCGTTCCTACGCAGGAGATAATAAAGCTGGTTAAACCGAAGCCGGAGGCGAGGTACGTCTTCGTTTACTGTCTCGAAGGTTACACCACCAACATGCCCCTGGAGTTCTTCGCCCAGGAGGACTCCATCCTCGCCTACAAGATGTTCGGAGAGACGATACCTAGGGAGCACGGCTTCCCCCTCAGGCTCGTGGTCCCAAAGCTCTACGCTTGGAAGAGCGCCAAGTACGTATGGGGTATAGAGTTCAGGAAGGAGGACAGGCCCGGATACTGGGAGGAGAGGGGATACCACATGGTGGGAGATCCCTGGAAGGAGCAGAGGTACTGGGGAGATTGATATAATCCCCATATGCTCATAACCTTTGAGGGTATAGACGGGAGCGGTAAAACCACCCAGTCCAGAAGGTTGTTCAACTACCTAAAGGAGAAAGGTCTTCCTGTTCATCTATTCAGGGAGCCCGGTGGTACGCAGCTGGCCGAAAGTCTGAGAAAGATCCTCCTCGAGGAGGAGCTGGATGAGAGGGGCGAGCTTCTCCTCTTTGAGGCGGCCAGGGCGGACCTCTGTTCTAAAAAGCTCCGGCCCCTCTTGGATGCGGGTGAGGTCGTTATCCTCGACAGGTTCACCGACTCTACGTTAGCGTATCAGGGATACGGAAGGGGCATAGACATAGAGCTCGTGAGGACTTTGAACACCTTCTCTACCTTCGGGCTCAGGCCTGATGTGACGTTCCTTCTGGACATAGATGTGGAAACCGCCCTTGAGAGGGTTAGGGAGAGAACACGCTTCGACGAGCCCATCTTTCTGGAGAAGGTCAGGAAAGGTTTCCTGGAGATAGCAAGGGAAGAGCCCGACAGGGTAGTTTTGATAGGGTCGAAAAGATCAGAGGATGAGGTGTTCGAGGACATAGTGAGAGTTTTGAGGGATAGAACGGGTTTGATTTAGAAAGGCCCCTCCGGGCGGAGGGGCAAAA
>JALWEK010000172.1:16449-26261 GCA_027014185.1 Aquificaceae bacterium | reverse complement strand
GAGGGGGAAGGTCAGGGAGATTTACGAGAAAGAGTGTGCAGAAATCCGATAGAGATGATGCCCCAGATAGCTGAAGAGATCAGCAGGAAGCTGTGAACTATAAAGCCAACCTTGAGGGCGTCTCTTACCTCCGCTCCGATAACCTTCATGGGAATCAGAAAACCTGTTTCGTAGGTCCCGTATCCCATAAAGCCGTGGAAGGGAAGGACGCTTGTAAGCTCTCCCCCCGCGAAGGCGAGGGTGAACTCAAAGAGGCCGAACCCCGAAAAGAGAACGTAAACGGAGAGAGCCTTTAGAAGAAAACTCGTAAAGGAGAGGGAGAGAAGCCATACAGATAGAAGGGGCGTAAACTCCCTGCGGAGGAAGTCCTTAAGATCCATAAGCTTCCCACATTCGGGAAGGAAAGACCTCATCAGGCGCAATAGGAGAGAGATTATTCCGAGCACAGGTAGCGAAGCGAGGGCAGACGCTGGATCCTTAACGTGCAGGTAGGAAAATAGGACCAGAGAAATTAGCCCGAGGAGGTCGTATCCCCTTCCGATCAGGAAGGCCCAGGTGGAGGTTTTAAGATCTACGCCGTGCTTCTTTGCATAATAAAACCAGCTCAGCTCTCCAGTTCTCGCAGGCAGGAGGTTGTTCAGAAATATGTTGGCGGAGTTTATCAGGAATATCTCCCACAAGGAGAGATCTTTCAGAATCTTCCTCCATCTAAGGCTCCTCGTTACCTGACTCAGAGTATAAAGACAGAAGGCGAGAACCAGGTCGGCTGGTTTTATTCCTTTAAGACTACTTACAAGTTCTTCGATGGGCACGAGATAGAGGAGGAAAGAAAGGAATATAAGGGATACGAGCGTGGGAAGGAGGTATCTCTTCAACTCTCCTCCGGGACGTCGTGGATTACCACCGGTTTTCCTGCCCACTCTGAGAGGATGTTTATCGCAACCTGGACCCCGCTCCCCGCGGCAGCTGTGAACATGGAGCTAACCCCTGCAAGGAGCCCGGCGACGTAAAGACCCTCCCGAACTTTGTAGTCCCCGTAGTGCTCCACCATCACCCTCCCCGGCTTGGGAGATTTTGGGTTATCCACTACCTTTACCCCTTCGCACTCTATATCGAACCTGTGGAATCCGCTCGCAAGGACCACGTATTCGGACTCGTAGATCTTACCTCCCTCGGTATAGACCCTGAAGCTACCCTTACTTCCCTCAACCTTGGTGGCTCTTTCCTCCACGAAATCTACCCCCCCGAAACCCTTTATCTGCTCCTTTATCCTGTCTATGAGCTCCGTTCCGAGCGTCCCTGTTGGCACACCCGGGACGTTCTTGAAGAGGGCCCTGTTCATATCCGATCTTCCGGTGTCTAAGACCAGATACCTTCTGTTCTCTGCCCACTCCCATCCTCTTCCCTGGGCCGAGGCTAGGGTGAGGGCACAGGATAGCCCGGAAGCTCCTCCGCCGATTATTACGACGTCGTATCTCATCTGGAATAATTATAACCGCTACTCTGCCCTCTTCAGGAGCTCTAAGAACTTCATCTCCAGATCCTGGGGAAGCTCTTTGCTGTACGCAGCCCTATAGTACTCCCTGTACAGATCAAGAGGATTTAACCTAGAAGACAGCTCCAGGTCCGCAACGGGCCTGGTCTGATCGGTTACCAGCTCTATCTTGATGAGCTTGTCCCCCAGCTCCTCCCGGAGTCTGTCCACCAGGATAGGCAGCTTTGCCCTGTCCTCCACCCTGATGAAGAGCTTGAGATACCCATCCTCGGACTTGAGCTCCTCCAGTCTGCTCAGGGCTTCGCCCTGTTTCATATCGAATACGCTGAGAGGGTTCTTGAGATCCAGCCTGATACTTTCTACCTTAGGAGTACCCTCCTCGAGGATAACGAGGTTGAAAAACTTGTCGCTTCCCGCCTCGGAGAAGTCCAGCTGGTAGAGGGAACCAGTGTAGTAGGCGTAGGTCGGTGCGTTCTCTATCCTCTGGTACCTGTGGACGTGACCGAGAGCGACGTAATCGAAGGAGTCGGTAAGGCTAGCCGGCTGGACCGCGTAGTGCTGCGTTATGGTCGCCTCCTTCTCGGTCCTGGTGTACTTCGAGCCGGCTATGAAGAGATGGGCGAGGAGTATCCTGTACCTCGAGTCCTCCACCCTCTTGGCGAGGTAGTTTATGAACCGGGAAACGAGATCGGCGTAGCTCCTCTTGGAGTCTTCGGAAGCGGAGGTTATCACCCTCTCCGAGGGGTAAGGAAGGCAGGCGATCTTTAGCTCCCCCATCTGATATATACATTCCTCCCTGCTAGGTCTGTCATATATGTGGACGTTCGCGAGCTTTGAAAGTTTTTTGATACTCTTCATGAAGTCGTAGCTGTCGTGGTTGCCTGCGATCACCACAACCTCTATACCAAGGTCCTTGAGCCGCAGGAAGAAGTCGAATACGAGCTCCTTCGACTCGTTGTCGGGGTTGGCCTTGTCGAAAACGTCTCCCGCCACGAGAACGAGATCGGGTGAGTTCTCCCTTGCGAACTGAACGACCTGATCGAGGGCGTGGGACAGGTCCGGGTTCCTGCTCACCTTTCCCAGTGTCTTCCCGGCGTGAAGATCAGCTATGTGCAAGAGCCTCATGGTTTTTAAGTATCCTCCTGAGCTTCTCCATAAAGCTCGTCTCCTCCCCGTAGTATTCCTCTAGAAAGTGGTACTTCTCCCTGCTGCGCTCGTAAACGAGGTCTATAACCTCCTGGGGGTTGTCCACCAGGCTCATCAAACCTACGTCCTTCTCGCTTATCGTTCCCGCAGTGACCATAACCTTCCTCATGTAGTCCAGTAACGGAGACCAGAACTCGCTTCCGAACAGGATTAGGGGAAACTTGTAACTCTTTCCGGTCTGTATCAGAGTGAGCGCCTCGAAGAGCTCGTCGAAGGTCCCGAATCCCCCGGGGAAGATAACGTAGGCGAGTGAGTATTTGAGCAGCATAACCTTCCTTACGAAGAAGTAATCGAACTTCAGAGATAGGTTCTGGTACTTGTTTGGATGCTGCTCGGTCGGTATCTCTATGTTGAGCCCTACCGAGAGTGTTCCGCTGTCGTGGGCCCCTCTGTTGGCCGCCTCCATTATCCCGGGACCTCCCCCTGTTATTATGGCGTAACCGAGCTTTCCCAGGTTGAAGGCGGTCTCGTCAGCGAGCCTGTAGTACTTGTCCTGCTCCTTGGCCCTCGAGCTTCCGAAAAAGGTTACCGCAGGGCCCACGTTCGCAAGTTCGTCGAACCCCTGAACGAACTCGCTCATTATCTTCAGGACACGCCAGGTATCTCCCTGCCTTAGCTTGAGCTCCTCTATGATCCTGAGGCTGTTGTCCTTACTCATAGATGTCCTTCAGCATCTCTTTTATCTTGACCTCTTCTCCGTAAGGATTTACCCTCACAGGATACCTAACCTGCTTTCTCTTTACCTTTTTCTTCTTTACCACCCTATCCTTCTTGGCCACGTAGGTACCCTTCTCCTTGGGAAAGGAAGGCAGTGCCAGCAGAAGGGCGGTTATCAGAGCGAACAGTATCTTCACGGCTTCCCCCTAAACGCGCATCGGCATAATTATACATCTGTAAGGATCCTTCTCGTAGTCATCAGACTCCAGGAGAGCCGCCGTATCGGGCGTTGTGAACCTGAACCAAGCCTTCTCAGAGTCGAAGGCGTCGAGAGCCTCGAGGATGTACTTGCCGTTGAACCCTATCTCGAAGGGATCCCCTATGTAGTCCACATCGAGTTCTTCCCTTCCCTCTCCGAACTCAGGATCCATGAACTCGAAGACGGCCAGGTTGTCGCTCAGGGTTATCTTGACTGGGAAAACCTTCCCTTCGGAAAGCCCAGAGAGCCTTTTAAGGGCCCTCGTAGTCTCCTCCACATCTAAGAGAACCTCTGCGGCAAACTCTTTGGGTATGACCGCAAGGTAGTCGGGGTAATCCCCTTCAAGGAGCCTGACTACCAGCTTCCACTCCTCACTCGTGAAGTAGGCGAAGTTCCCGTCCTCGCTCTTTGAGACCCTCACGTCCTCTATGCCGGTCAGGAGCCTCTGGACCACCTTCAGACTTTTGCGGGGCACTAGGAGCTCGTAGGAGAAGCTCCCTTCTGGTTCGAACAGAGCGAGCCTGTGCCCATCTGACCCAACGAAGTGAACCCTGCCTTCATACCCTCGCATGTACATACCCTGAAGGGCTATCCTGGTCTCTTCCTTAGCTATGGCGTACTCGGTTTTGCTTATTCCCTCCAGGATCAGGTTCCCGCTTATCGTCTCCTCCCCTTCCTTCACCTCGGGGAACTCGGGAAAGTCCTCCGGAGGGACTGTAGGGAGCTTGAACCTGCTCCTTCCACCCGTCACCAGGAGCTTCTCTCCCTCCCTCTGCAGGTTGATGACGGCGGAGGAAAGGTTCCTTACGATGTCAGAAAGGCTCCTCGAGTTTACGCATACGGATCCTTCCTCCTCCACGTCCGCCTTTAGGGACAGGATAAGGTAGTTTTCTAGGTCGGTGGCTTTGATCACAAGCCTGTCCCCTTCTGCGGATAGTAAGAAGTTAGTAAGTATAGGAAGGGCAGACTTCTTCTCAGTGGCTTCCTTAGCCTTCTTGAGGGCCTCTTCAAACTCCTCCCTGTCGATCTGTAGTTTCATTCTTTTCCTCCGGCTGGAGTTTAGAGTATTTTAACCCGTCCGGAGGCCCTTCAGGTGAGAACTTCCTCTTTCCTCTTTGCCCGCAGGTCTTCGAGGAGCTGGTAGTCCTTCTTTATGTCCCTGCCGGCACGGGTCAGATACCCTCCCACCATCATGGCGTTTGTCATCAAAACCGCCATCCCGTGGAAGTCCCTAAGATTTTGTTCTCTACCACCGCAAAGGCGCAGTTCCGCCTTCGGGTTTGTGAACCTGAACATAGCTATTATCTTCAGGGCCTCTAGGGGGGTTACACCGGGGGCGTTCTCGAGTGGTGTCCCCTGGATGGGCATCAGGAAGTTAAGAGGTATGGAATCAACCTCGAGCTCCCTGTAAGTTAGCGCAAGATCCACTCTATCCTCGTCGCTCTCCCCCATTCCGAATATCCCCCCGCAGCATGTCGATAGGCCCACCTTCTTTATCCTCTTTATGGTCTCGTATCTGTCCTCCCACCTGTGTGTGGTAACTATCTTAGGGAAGAAGTTCCTGCTCGCCTCGAGGTTGTGGTTTATCCTCTTCACCCCTGCCTCTTTCAGCTTTCTCAGGCTCCCCTCGTCCATCGTGCCAGCTGAGACGCAGACGTTTATCGGGAGCTTCTCCGTCTCTTTAACCTCCCTCACGGCTTCGGCTATCCTCTCCACCTCTTCCGGCGTTGCCTGTTTCCCTGCAAGTACCACACAGTATCTGTTGGCCCCGAACTCCACGCCACGCTCCGCACCCTCCACTATCTCCTCCTTGGGAACCAGGTTATATACGTTTATGGGGGTTTTGTAGAACTTGGACTGAGCGCAGAACTTGCAATCCTCAGAACAGGCTCCGCTCTTGGCGTTTATGATCGAGCAGAACTCTATCTCGTTCTCGGGGAAGAACTTTTTCTTTATCTTCTGGGCAAAGTGGGTCAGGAAGGGAACGTAATCGTCAGGGACCCTCAGGAGCTCAAGGGCTTCATCTTTAGAGAGGGGTTCGTAGTTTGCAGCCTTGTTGTATAGATCTATGATCATACTCTCATACCTGTCCATCTTCTCACCTCCGTGAACAAAAGGATAATATAGGAAAGTGAGGTAACGTGTAAAGGAAGTCAGTGGGGGTTCTTTCTGATGAACTCCTCCCAGCTCTCCTTGAAGTTATGGTAAAGCCAGTAGGCTACCGCCTCCTTCTCATCCTCGGATAGAGCCCTCCCTATGGGAGGCATCACCCCGAATATTTCGTATGCCTTAGGAAGGCACACACCCTTCTCCCTAGAAGGGTTGGTAATGTAATCCTTCACAAAGGCGACGAACTCCTTCTCCTTTGGGTAGAACTTCTTGACCCTTGCCGAAACCTCGGACATTGGGGGTGCCTTCAGGGGAGGCTTGCCTCCTGACTTAACGATCTCCTGAATCCGGGCCAGCTTCTCTGGGCTCACCCTCTCTACGTGACAGGTAGAACAGGATCTCTTGAAGACCTCGTGCCCTTTGCCGATTAGCTCATTGGAGAAAGAGAAGGATGCTAAGAACATCAGAACCGTGATGTAAGTAAACACTTTCATACTTACAAGGATACATCAACATCCGTCTCCTGTCAAGGCTATCTCTATAATAGATTCCATGCAAGAGCTCGATAGAGCCGTTCAGGAGATCATAGATGCGGGTAGGTTCCTGGACTCGAAGGGCTGGGTCCCCGCCACGAGCGGAAACATATCAGTCAGGGTTGGTCTGGACAGAGTAGCCATAACGGCCTCGGGAAAACACAAGGGGAGGTTAAAACCCCAGGATATACTCCTCGTGGATCTGGAAGGGTACCCTCTGGAGGATAAGAAGCCCTCTGCGGAAACGCTTCTACATCTTACCGTTTACAGGCTGTACCCTGAGGTTAAGGCGGTCGTGCATACCCATTCACCGAACGCAACCCTCATATCCCGCATAGCCAAGGGTAGCGTAGAGCTCGAGGACTACGAGCTTCTGAAGGCCTTTCCCGAGATAGACACCCACGAGGCCAAGATAGTGGTGCCAGTTTTCGAGAACGATCAGGATATGGAAAGGCTCTCTGGAAAGGTTAAGGAGTATCTTGAGAAACACACAGACGTTTACGGCTTCCTCATAGCCTCACACGGACTCTACACCTGGGGAGAGAGCATGGAATATGCACTCATGCACGCAGAAGCCTACGAGTTCCTCTTCGAGTGTGAGCTGAAGCTCATGTCCATAAGGTGATCACTTCTGTTTTATCCTGAAGGTACATCTATCGTAACCTTGTGCAGCACAGGTTACCTCCTCCACCTCGAACTTTCTATCGAGGAGGTCGGTGAGAAAGCCCTTGAAGAACCCTGCCATAGGTTTGCAGACGGGCTTCTGGCTTTTTCCTATGGCCTCCACCAGTATGGAGCCCTCCACGTATATCTCCATAGATGGCAGGTCGAACTCGAAGAGGTCTATCAGCCTCGAAGATTCAGCTATTATGGTGAGGAGTTCCAGGGCCTCGTCGAGCCTGTCCGTATATACACCGTAACGTTCCTTAAGGGTCTTAGCCCCCTTCTTGCCCCCGTACTCAGCCGCCTTCTTTATTATCCTGTCTATGCCGAACTTTGATAGCTTGTAGATATCCCTGTAACCGTCTATCAGGGCGTCCCTGTGTATTAGAACGGACTCTCTCTCTATGGCTTCCGCGAGCGCCCTTATGTTGTCCTTTAGATATCCCATCCCAGCTTCCTCAGCTGAGCCTTGCCCTCTTCGGAGATCTTTTCCTTTGTCCAGGGAGGCTCGAATACAAATTCTACAACAACGTCCTTGAGCTGAGGGAACTTTTCCAGGATCTTCTGTTTTATGTGTTCTGCGAAGAACTGCTTGGCCGGACAACCCTGGACCGTCAGAGTCATGTCTATGTATGCCACGTCGTCCTTTACCCTTATCCCGTATATTAGGCCTAGGTTGACTATGTCTATGGGTATCTCCGGATCCCTGATCTCCTTGAGGGCTTCGAGTATCGCCTTCTCCATGTCCAAATGATAACCCTGAGATGATCAAAAGGGAAGGAGTTTTGTCATAAGGAGAGTATATTATATATACTTTTGCAACAACTTTGCGAGGTGCTTAGAATGGTGGCAGAGTTTGACTCCTGCGGTGTCGGTTTCGTCTGTGACATAAAGGGAAATGTAAGTAATCAGATAGTAAGGTGGGGTATAGAAGCCGTTAAGAACCTCACCCACAGGGGTGCTATAGGAGGAGATGGCAAGACCGGAGACGGTGCCGGGGTTCTCACCCAGATACCGAGGAAGTTCTTCAGGAAAATCTTGGACGAGCTAGGGTACGAGATCTCGGACATAAACAACCTGGCCGTTGGTGTCTTCTTCCTCTACGAGGATGTAGAGGACAAGGTAGTTGCCGAGTTCGTGAAGGAAGGCCTGAAGGTGCTCGGATGGAGAGAGGTCCCAACCGAACCCGATGCCGTAGGAGAGTCTGCCCTCAAGGTCATGCCAAGGATAAAGCACCTCCTAATAGACATGGATGGCACTCCCCACGAGGAGAGGGAGGTAAGGCTTTACTTTGTGAGGAGAAAGATAGAGAACAGATTGGGGGACGAGAAGGTTTACGTCCCGTCCCTCTCTTCCGAGACGATCGTGTATAAAGGGATGCTCGTAGCCCCTCAGCTAGACAGATTCTATCCGGATTTAAAGGATCCAGATTTCGAGTCCGCTTACTGCATGTTCCACCAGAGGTACTCGACCAACACCCTCCCCAACTGGAGGCTCGCCCAGCCCTTAAGACTTTTGTCCCACAACGGGGAGATAAACACGATCCAGGGGAACAGGAACTGGATGATCGCCCTCCAGAGCGAGCTCGAACACGAGGTTCTGGGGGATAAAAAGGATCTTATAAAGCCACTTATATCTTACGAGGAGAGTGACTCGGCCTCCCTCGACAGGGTCTTCGAGCTCCTATGTCATGTGGGCTTTTCTCCCGAACACGCCATAAACATGCTGATCCCTCCCGCCTGGGAGCACATCCCGGAGCTGTCGGAGGAGGTTAAGGCCTTCTTCGAGTATCAGTCCCTTCTGATGAAGCCATGGGACGGGCCAGCGGCGATAGCCTTCGTTTACGGCAGCAAGATAGGTGCACATCTAGACAGGAACGGGCTCAGACCTGCGAGGTACATCCTTACAGAGGACGGGATCATGATCCTCGGCTCTGAGGTGGGAATGATCGACCTCGGGGACAGGAGAATAAAGGAAAAAGGGAGGCTCGGGCCCGGGGACACGATAGTGGTGGATCTTTCGAAGGGTGAGGTAAAGAAGACGGATGAGATACTCGAAGAGCTTGCAACCAGCAAGCCTTACAAGGAGTGGATAGACAAGAACCTCCTCAGGCTATCTAAGCTCACGGAAGGCAGAAGCCTCGGTCTTCCCAAGGAGGACCCGGAAAGGATAAGGAAGATGATAGCCTTCGGCTGGACCGAGGAGGAGATAAAGAACGTGATCCAGTACATGGCCCAAACGGGCAAGGAGCCTACCTTCTCTATGGGAGACGACACCCCTCTGCCTCCCCTCTCGGAAAAACCAAAGCTCCTCTTCAGATACTTCAAGCAGAGGTTCGCCCAGGTCACGAACCCTCCCATCGATCCCATAAGGGAAAGACTGGTGATGTCTCTTAAGATGAACCTGGGCCACAAGAGGAACTTCCTCAAGGAGACCCCCGAGCATGCCAAGAGGCTCCAGATAGACTCCCCCATACTCCTCGACTACCAGCTCAGAGCCATAGAGGAACAGAATGAGTTCAAGGTAGTAAGGATACCCATATGCTACCCGAAGGAGAGGAGCTACAACATAGTTGAGCTCCAGGACATGGCCGGGGAGAGGAGGATCTCAGAGCTCATAATGGACGCCCTGTACGAGGAGATACCCATAAACGATCTTATGATGGGTATAGAGACCCTCCAGAGGAGGGTGGAAGAGGCCGTCCGCGAGGGGGCCGAGATAATAATTCTCTCCGATAGGTACATAAGCAAGCACAGGGTAGCCATACCTAGCCTGCTGGCCATATCGGCGTGCGTTAAGCATCTGGCGAAGCAAGGTCTCTCCACTAGGGTTTCCTTCATAATGGAGACAGGTGAGGCCCGGGACACCCACCAGATAGCCTGCCTTATAG
>JALWEK010000172.1:0-16439 GCA_027014185.1 Aquificaceae bacterium | reverse complement strand
GGATACGGGGCGAGCGCCGTTTACCCCTACCTCGCCTACGAGACCATAAAGGAGCTCTGCGACAAGGGTAAGCTCGAGATCCACTACGAGGAGGCGGTCTTCAACTACAAGAAGGCCCTCGAGGACGGGCTTCTCAAGATCATGTCCAAGATGGGCATATCCACCCTCAACTCCTACCACGGTGCCCAGATATTCGACACGGTCTGCCTCAACAGAGACGTGGTGGAGAAGTTCTTCACGGGAACGCCTGTAACTTTAGAGGCGGACGGGATAGAGGAGATAGAGGTCTCCACACTGGCAAGGCACAACGCCGCCTACGAAACAGAGGAGCCGAAGCTCGACTACGGCGGGGACATGAAGTTCAGAAAGGGTGGAGAGTTCCACGCATGGTCCCCCCACGTTGTGAGGGCCCTCCACAAGTTCTTAGAGACTAAAGACTACGAGGACTACAAGAAGTTCTCGGAGCTCGCCAACTCCCAGCACCCCACATTCATAAGGCACCTCCTGACCTACAGGAAGGCGGAAAAGCCTATCCCCATAGAGGAGGTGGAGCCCGAGGAGGAGATCCTAAAGAGGTTCGTCACCGGAGGTATGTCTCTGGGCGCTCTATCTCCGGAGGCTCACGAGGTTATAGCCGAGGCCTGCAACAGGCTCGGGATGAAGTCCAACTCTGGAGAAGGCGGAGAGGATCCCAAGAGATACTGGACCATAAAGAACTCCGCCATAAAGCAGGTGGCGAGCGGTAGGTTCGGTGTAACACCCACGTACCTTGCGAGCGCAAAAGATATCGAGATAAAGATCGCCCAGGGTGCAAAGCCCGGCGAGGGTGGACAGCTCCCCGGACACAAGGTGAACGAGTACATAGCCAAGCTAAGACACTCCCAGCCCGGAGTGACGCTCATATCCCCCCCTCCCCACCACGACATCTACTCTATCGAGGACCTAGCCCAGCTCATACACGACCTCAAGCAGGCAAACCCCGAGGCGAGGGTGTGCGTAAAGCTGGTCGCCGAACACGGTGTGGGAACGATAGCGGCTGGAGTTGCTAAGGCCTACGCGGACATAGTCCAGATAAGCGGTGCTGAGGGCGGAACGGGGGCCTCACCTTACTCTTCCATAAAGAACGCGGGCAACTACTGGGAGATAGGGCTGATGGAAACCCAGCGGATGCTGATGGAGAACGATCTCAGGGACAAGATAAGGGTGAGGATAGACGGCGGTATGAGGACCGGCAAGGATGTGATAATAGGGGCGCTTCTGGGTGCGGAGGAGTTCGGCTTCGGAACAGCCGCCATGATAGCGGAAGGCTGCGTGATGGCGAGGGCCTGCCACCTCAATACCTGTCCCACCGGGGTGGCCACTCAGGATCCCAAGTACAGGGCCAAGTTCAAGGGAAAGGTGGAAAACGTTATGGCCTACTTCAGGGCTGTTGCGAGGGAGGTCAGGGAGATCCTCGCCCAGATGGGTGTGAGGAGCCTCGACGAGATAATAGGCAGGACCGATCTCATAGAGGTCGTCAGATACGACGAGTTCCCCGGCTCGAAGAGGATAAAGGTGGAGGCCCTCTTGGAAGGATACCCGGAGGACAGGCCCAGGAGGTGCCTCGTCGAGAGAAACGACAACTCCGCCCCCAACTTCAACGACGAGATACTCAAGGACGTTCTGCCCTATATAGAGAGGGGAGAGCCCTTCGAGAAGGAGTACGAGATAAGGAACGTCCACAGAACCATACCCACCAAGATCAACTACCACATAGCCGTTAAGTACAGGGACGAGGGGCTTCCGGAAGACACTATAAAGCTCACCTTCAGGGGAACCGCGGGTCAGAGCTTCGGAGCCTTCAACCACAGGGGTGTAACCCTGAAGCTCATAGGGGATGCCAACGATTACGTCGGCAAAGGTATGTGGGGAGGCAAGATAATCCTTGTTCCAGAGGGTGTGGAGAACACCCACGAGAACGTGATAATGGGCAACACATGCCTCTACGGGGCGATAGGCGGGGAGATGTACGCGGCAGGAAGGGCAGGTGAGAGGTTCGGGGTAAGGAACAGCGGAGCTACTGCGGTCGTCGAGGGAACAGGGCACCACCTTTGCGAATACATGACGGGAGGGATAATCGTATCCCTCGGTGAGGTTGGCTACAACGTGGGCGGAGGAATGACCGGAGGGCACGCTTACATACTCGATGAGAGCGGAACCCTCGAGCATAAGCTCAACTATTCCTACGTGTATGCGAGGAGGCTCGTTGGGGAGGACGAAATAGAAGAGCTCAGGAGCCTTATAGAGAGACACTACAACTACACGGGTAGCCCCAGGGCCAAGGAGATACTTTCCAACTTCGAGGAGTTTCTCGGCAAGTTTTGGAAGGTCATACCCCTCGAGCAGTGCAAGAGGGATCCATACGGAGAGTCGGACGTATGTGAGGTAGAGATCTTAAGCAGGTGAAGAGAAGCCTAGCCTTCGCCCTCTTTGACACCGGGGAGACGATCCTCGGTGCCCTCGTCTTCTCCACCTTCTTCCCCCTATACATAACTCAGCACATAGACACAAAGGCCTACAGCCTGACTTACGGTCTTGCCTTCCTGATATCCTTCGCCCTCGCCCTGTACCTCGGAAGGCTGGCGGACAGGTCAGCACTGAGAAAGCGTTTCTTCATTCTATTCTCCGTACTTACAGCGCTCTTTTGCGCCTCCATAGGCCTTTTTTACGGGATGCCTCTGGCAGCGCTCCTTTTCTTCCTCATCATGGCTGTATCTCACCAGCAGGCTTTCGTCTTTTACAACTCCATGCTTCTTGGATTCGAAAGCAGGGGAAAGACCTCCGGCTTCGGTGTGGCTTTAGGCTACGTAGGTTCGGCCTTCGCCCTCTTGTTTCTCGCCGAACGTTTGAGGGAGCCGTATATATACATGCAGGTAGCCCTGATCTTCTTCGTTCTCTTCTTACCCTCCCTGTTCTTTCTGGAAAACCCTAAGGTTGTGAGTGAGGTAAGCGTAAAGGGCGTGTTCAAAGATAAGAGGTTTCTTCTCCTTGTCCTTTCTATCCTCTGCATGACGGAGGTGGCCAACACCCTTATAGCCATGATGGGCGTTTACCTCAGAGAGGTTTACTCCCTCGGTAGGGCCGAGATATACAGGGTCATAGGCATGTCAGCTCTAGGCGGGGTCGTGGGTGGGCCTTTATGGGGTCTCTTGACTGACTCCCTGGGCGTTAGGAAGGTGTTTCCCATCGGTTTCTTCCTCTGGATACTGTTCCTTCTCTTACTCCCATTTGTTCCCAAGGAGGCCGTCCTCTTTATAGGTTCGCTTGCCGGCCTCTCCTTGGCACATCTCTGGACAACCTCGAGGGTTCTGATCTTACAGGAGTTCCCGGAAGGGGAGGCGTCGGTGAGGCTCTCCTTCCTGTCCCTAACGGAGAGGGTGGCCTCCACTACGGGATTGTTCCTGTGGGCCCCGCTTCTATTCTTAACAGGCGACAACTTCAGGCTGTCCGCTTCGCTTATGTTCGTGTTTCCACTGATCGGCCTTATCCTTTACAGGTTTGCCTTAAAATAGTTGCTCATGCGTGTCCTTATAACCGGGGCGGCTGGTTTCATAGGGTCCCATCTCTGCGAGCGATTTCTGAGGGAAGGGCACGAGGTTATAGGGATGGACAACTTCCTGACGGGAACGCCCGAGAACATATCACACCTGTTCGGAAACGAGAACTTTACCTTCATCAAGTACGACGTTACCAACTTCATCTACGTGGAGGGTGATCTCGATCTCATACTCCACTTCGCCTGCCCCGCCTCTCCGGTGGACTACCTGAACCATCCCATACACACTATGAAGGTGGACTCCCTGGGGACTCTCCACACCCTCGGCCTTGCGAAAACCAAGGAAGCTCGGTACCTTCTCGCCTCCACATCGGAGATATACGGCAACCCACAGGTCCACCCCCAGCCCGAAACTTACTGGGGAAAGGTGAACCCGATAGGCCCGAGGAGCGTTTACGACGAGGCCAAGAGGTTCTCGGAAGCCCTCTCGATGGCATACCACAGGGAACACGGTATAGACGTGAGGATAGCGAGGATATTCAACACCTACGGGCCGAGGATGAGGATAAACGACGGTAGGGTCGTGCCGAACTTCATATACCAGGCCCTCACGGGAAAGCCGATAACGGTTTACGGAGACGGCTCCCAGACGAGGAGCTTCTGCTACATAGAGGATCTCGTGGAGGGTATCTACAGGCTCGCGGTGAAGGAAGGTATAGAGGGAGAGGTTTTCAACCTCGGAAACCCGGAGGAGTACACCGTCCTGGAGCTAGCCAAACTTATAAAGGAGCTTACCGGAAGCGGCTCGGATATAGTTTTCAAGGAGAGACCGGAAGACGATCCGGACAGGAGGAGACCCGATATAACGAAGGCGAAGAGTATTCTTGGATGGGAGCCTAAAACCCCCGTTAGGGAAGGCTTGAGGAGAACGATAGAGTGGTTCAAGCGTAAACTTTAGCTCTGCTCTCCGAAGGCCTTTATTATCCTATCTACGTTCCTTGCCGCTTCTTCGGGCGAGCTCCCAAGTATAGGGTTTCCGTTCAAGAGATTGAAACCAAGATCCCTTACGACCTGACCTATCGTTAAGAATCTTCCATCTATTAGGATCACCTTGGAGGGTGTAAGGTAGATCCTTCCCTTCTCATCCACGAGGAAGTCGTCCGCGTTCAACTCAAAGTTATGTCTGTTGTAGGATATCAGAAGGGTCCGGTCCTTGTTTCCTATAAACACCTTTATATCTTCATTGGAGCTTAGGATGTGATAGAGCTTTCTGATTAGATCCTCGTCTCCAGGTCTAAATTTGACGAACTCCTTTACCTTATAGCACTCATCGAATACAGCGAAGGGGCACTCTGACCCACAGTATTCGTGATCTATCATTCCAAAGAGCTTTGAAACTGCCGAACCCTTCGATGGAAATACCCTGTCCTCTCCTATGAGTTTAAAGATGCCCGCCCTTTCGAGGACGAGCCTGACGGGTGTTTTAAGATTGACGAAGTACACCTTCACCCCGGTCTTCTCTTTTTCCTCTATAAAATCCCTCAAGACCTCGACGGCGGTGGCATCTATATAGTTTATCGATTCCGCATCGATGAGAAGAAACCTTAAAGAGCCTGCGTATCTCTTAAGGAAGAGGTTTATGTCCTCCACTATGCGTTCGACGTTCGCAAAGTAAAGGGACGCGTCGGGCCTCAGAAATATTATCTGCGGACAGCTCGGTAGATTGAAGAGGTCCGCGTTTACGAAGGTTCTCGTTTTGGGATCCCTAGACAGGACAACTATCCTCGGATGTGCGCTGCGCCAGAGGAAAAGAATCAGGGACAGAAGTATCCCTATGAAAATGGCATAGTCGGGCTTCATTATGAAAGCGGATAAGAACGTAACTCCGGCAACCACACCGTCTTGAGGGTTAGTCTTGTATAGCTCGAGAAAAGCCTTCGGCTTGACTATACCTAGCACAGCTACTATAACTACTGCCGCAAGGACCGCTCTGGGCAGGGCGTATAGTGCGGGTGCGAAGAAGAAGAGGGTAAGTATTACAAATAGGCTTGTGAAAACGCTCGACATACCCGTCTTTGCACCAGCAACGAAGTTAACAGCGCTCCTTGAAAAGGAACCGCTAACAGGATAGCCCTTAAATACGCTGTTTACCAGGTTTGCAAGCCCCTGACCAACGAGTTCCTGATCGACGTCGAGCTTGTACTTAGTCTGAGCTGCCATGGTTTTAGCTATAGCGTAGGCCTCCATAAAGCCGATGATAGCTATAACGATCGCTTGTCCGAGAAGCTCATCTACTATATCCAGATCAACACTCGGTAAGGAAGGGTTAGGAAGTCCAGAGGGGATGTTTCCAACAACCTTCACGCCTGCATTCTCAAGGTTGAACTTATAGGAGAGGAAAGTTGAGATCAAAACAGCTATGAGAGCCCCAGGGAAGAGGGGGTGTAGCTTCCGCGATACGAGTATAAACACTGTAGATAGGACTCCTATCAAAACCGTGTAGATATGAGCATCATCGATATTTTTGGCTATCTCGAAGAAGTTTTTGAATACGAACTCGTGTTTCTCTATCTCTATTCCGAGGATGTGGGGGATCTGTGTGGAAGCGATTATTATCGCAGCTGCGTTAGAGAACCCAACAACCACAGCGTGTGATACGAAGTTCATCAGGAAGCCGAGTCTAAAAACCCCAAGAATGAGCTGGAAAACACCCACGAGCAGAGCCAGCAGAGCAGCGAGATGAACAAATTGAGCGGTTTCTGGTTCGGCCAGCGATGAGAGGGAGGTAAATACAAGCAAGCTAACTATTGCAACGGGGCCTGTTTGGAGTTGAGGAGAGCTACCCCAGAGAGCTGCCACCGCCGGGGCGAAGGCGGAGGCGTAAAGGCCAACTACAGGAGGCAGGCCCGCTATCATTGCGTAGGCCATCGATTGGGGAACCAGGACAACGGCAACCGTTAGACCGGCTAAGAAGTCGCGGATTCCCGTCTCTTTGTTGTAGGTCCTCAGCCAGCGAAGGAATGGAAATATTCTATCTGGCAACGTTTAAATTTTACTCAAATCCTAAGCTGTTTTCTTCGCCTCCTTCCTCTCCTCCTTGACAACTAGACACTCCTGAAATACCACGTAAGGGCACTCCTTCCTGCAGTAGTCGTGGTCTATCCTCTTGAAGAGCTCTATTATCGACTGGCCCTTGGAATCGAAGACAAGTTCGTGCCTGGCGACCTTGTCAAAGCCCGCGTTCTCCAGCAGCGGATATACGTCGCAACCTATGTTCGCGAAGGCGGCCTCCACACCTAGGTTCCTGAGAGATTTAACCAGCCTTATCACCGTCTCGGAACCCGTAGCGTCTATGTAGTTCACCGCTTCCATGTCTATGAGAACGTACTTTAGAGGTCCCTTCTGGAGTCTCTCCTGCGCTTTCTCAAGGATGTAGTCGTAAACGTACTGGGCGTTTCCGAAGTATATGGACATGTTGGGCCTTATGTAGAGTATCTGGGGACACTCGGGAAGGCCTCTTTTTTCAGCGTTCACGAAGGTCCTCGACTCTGGATCCCTCGATAGGATAACTATCCTCGGATACATGGTCCTGTAAACGAAGCTCCCCAGAGAAAGGATCACACCGAGGGTTATAGCTACCCAGAGATCCATGAAGAAGACGGAAGCAAAGGTAAGCCCAGCCACTATACCGTCGAGCTTGTTTATACGATAGAGCCTGAGTATGTCCTGAGGTCTTATCAGGTTTATCACCGCGGAGAGGACCACGGCGGCGAGGGTAGCCTTGGGAAGGTAGTAGAAGGCCGGAGCCAATAGAAAGAGGGTAACCCCCACGAGGGAGCCGGTTATTATGCTCGCAAGGGGAGACTTGGCTCCGAGAGCGAAGTTGAGAGATGATCTCGAGAAGGAACCTCCCGCTGGAAAGCCCTTGAAGAAGGATACCGCTATGTTCGCAAGCCCCTGACCTATGAGTTCCTGGTTGGGGTCCCACTTGTCTCCGGTCCTGATGGCCAGCGTTTTGGCTATGGCGACAGCCTCTATAAGACCGAAGAAGGCCACAACCAGCGCTCCTCCCCACATCTGGCTCATCACCTGGAAGTCCAAGGGAGGCATTGTGGGATCCGGGAGGCCCTGGGGAACCTTGCCGACTATAGCCACTCCCTTCTCGGGGAGGTTGAGTATGTAGGTTATCACCGAGGTCACCGCGACCGCTATCAGCGCACCCGGGATGTAGGGATTTATCTTCTTAGCTCCCCATATGATCGCGTACGCCCCCACGCCTATGGCGAGGGTGTAGGGATTGGTCAGCTCTATTTTCTTTACTATGTCAGCCAGAACGGTGAATATGTGGGTGCTGTTGACCACCTGGTAGCCGAGCATATGCTTGAACTGGGAGAGGGCTATCACCATCGCACCCGCGGCGGTAAAGCCAATCACCACGCTGTTGGAGATCAGATCCACAACGAACCCGAGCTTGAAAAGCCCCACCAGGAGGCGAACGAAGCCAACCATAAGGGCCAGAAGGCCCATGTAGGCTATCCACTGATCCGACTGAGGTTCAAGCTGAAGACTGAACAGGACTGAGGCAGAGAGCAGACAGGTCATGGCAACGGGGCCGGTTCCAAGGAACCTCGAGCTTCCGAAGAGGGCTGCTATTATGGTGGCTATGAAGGCTGTGTAGAGCCCCGTTATGGGAGGCATGCCTGCGAGCAGGGCGTAAGCCATCGCCTGGGGCACGTAAACGGCGGCCACCGTTATCCCGGCTATCAGATCCCTTACAAAGGCGTCCTTAGAGTAGTCTTTGAACCAGCGGGGAAAGGGAAAACCGAAGTAGATAGGGAGGCTCTCTACTTTCATCGGCTCGGTAAATTATAAAACAGCTTTTGAATTCTGTGTTATAAGAATTTCTTTAATTTCTTATAAGTGTAATAAAAAAGGGCGCCGAACGGCGCCCTTCCTTGATTTCAGAGTGTGCCCATCAGTCGAGCTCGGGCATATCGGTTGGGGTCATGTCCTTCTGCTTCTTGTCCTCGGGCAGATCCGCTATGAGGGCTTCCGCTGTAAGCATCGTTCCAGCTACCGATGCGGCGTTCTCTATCGCGGTTCTCACCACCTTGGTGGGGTCTATGATTCCTGCCTCCATCATATCCACGTACTCGCCGGTGGCAGCGTTGAAGCCCCAGTTCTTACCCTTCTCCTTCCCGAGCTCGATCACCTTCTCCAGAACCACGAACCCTTCGAAACCTGCGTTGTAGGCTATCTGCCTGAGGGGTGTTCTGCAGGCCTTCTTGACTATCTCGACGCCGAGCTTCTGGTCTTCGTTCTCTACCTCTACGTTCTCGAGGTTCTCGGAAGCCCTTACCAGCGCCACACCACCGCCGGGAACTATTCCCTCCTCAACGGCGGCCTTGGTGGCGTGGACCGCGTCCTCGACCCTTGCCTTCTTCTCCTTGAGCTCGGCCTCGGTGGCCGCGCCGACCTTGATCACCGCCACGCCACCAGCCAACTTGGCCAGGCGCTCTTGCAACTTCTCGCGGTCATAGTCGGAAGTGGTGCGCTCGATCTGAATCTGGATCTCCTTGATGCGCTGCTTGATCTTCTCGTTGTTGCCCTTACCGCCGATGATGGTGGTGGTGTCCTTGTCCACCACGACACGCTCGGCCTCACCCAGCATGTCGTAGGTTACGTTCTCGAGCTTGTGACCCAGCTCCTCGAGAATGGGCTCGGCGCCGGTGAGGATGGCGATGTCCTTGAGCATCTCCTTGCGCCTGTCACCAAAGCCAGGAGCCTTCACGGCTGCCACCTGGAGCATTCCGCGCAGACGGTTGAGTACGAGGGTCGCCATGGGCTCGCCCTCGACGTCCTCGGCTATGATGAGCACGGGTTTGCTGATCTCACCGATGAGGCGCAGGAAAGGAGCGAACTCGTTGATGTTGGAGATCTTCTTCTCGTAGACGAGAATCACGGGATGGTCGAGGACCACCTTCATGGAATCGGTGTCGTTGATGAAGTAGGGGGACAGGTAGCCGCGGTCGAACTGCATACCCTCTACGGCTTCCATGGTGGTATCGATTCCCTTGTTCTCCTCGACGGTAATGACGCCGTCTTTGCCCACCTTCTCCATTGCCTCGGCAATGATGTTTCCGATCTCGGAGTCGCCGTTGGCCGAAATGGTACCGACCTGAGCGATCTCCTTCGAAGAGGTCACATCCCTGGAGAGCTTGCGAAGCTCTTCCACGATGGCTCCTACGGCCTTGTCGATACCGCGCTTGAGCTCCATGGGGTTGTGACCGGCACTGACCATCTTGGCTCCCTCGCGGTAGATGGCCTGAGCCAGGACCGTTGCAGTGGTGGTTCCGTCACCGGCTACATCAGAGGTCTTGGAAGCCACTTCCTTCACCATCTGGGCTCCCAGATTCTCGAATTTATCCTCGAGCTCTATCTCCTTGGCTACGGATACGCCGTCCTTGGTGACCGTGGGAGAACCCCAGGACTTCTCCAGGACCACGTTACGGCCCTTGGGTCCGAGGGTTACCTTCACTGCATCGGCCAGAATGTTAACACCACGCAGTACTGCTGCACGTGCTGCTTCATCAAAGATGATTTCCTTTGCTGCCATAGCCCACCTTACCTCCTTGAGAAAATATCTCCTATGGTAGTGTTTTTGTCGTTTCTCATACCGTCAAGTCTTCTGCCTTTTGCGGTGGTTACCGCTTTAGGCGGCCACAACGTAAACATTCTTTTCGTCAAGGCAAGGGGGGGGTACGCACAATTTGGGGCATGCTGTATTGTGGTGACTAAAAACCCTTTTATATCAATATGTTATACATGCTGTTCAGGAGTCGTTCCGTGTTGAACAATACGGTTCTCAGGCAAGACGCCTTCTGTGACCCACGGTATTTTCGTTTCAGTGCGAAAGAGCAGATGTCTGCGCCGGTATATGCTCGTGCTGTTTGGTGTCGAGCCACCGACCTTCAAGCATGGAAACGACTCAGGAGTCGTGTTCTTTCCACGTGGCGTCCACCACCTTTGAGTGATGCGTTCTTTCTCCTGGCTGCGGAGGTCCGCCAAAGGGAGGAGCCCCAAAGGGTGCAGCACCGTAGGAGCTATCCATGTCCACGTGATACATATGTATGTGCGCCTTCAGGTGCTGTTTTGCGAAGTGCACCAGAAGCCTTCTGAAGGGAGGTATCAGTAGCAGGAGTCCCATGACGTCGGTGATGATACCCGGAGTGATGAGCAGGGCACCGGATGCCACCAGCGCAACCCCCTCCAGCATCTCGTCTCCCGGAAGTTCACCGGATGCCAGCCGGGAATTGGCCCTGGCCCAGACTCCACGGCCCTGCATCTTGAGTAGTCGCCAGCCACTTATGCCCGTGAGGATGACGATGGCCAGAGTGGCAAGCAATCCCATGTAACTGCTCAGTTTGACCAGGATGTAGAGATCGGTCAGCGGAATGCCTATGAAAAGAATCAGCCAGATCATAAAAGTATAATAATTACAGCAGGTTAGACGACTAGGCCTGCCAGAAGGCAGTTCCGGGTCCTGTCCAGGGTATGCCCAGCCACCAGGCCACTGTGGCGCCAAGATCCGCAAAGGTGCCGCGCATGCCGATATCCGTGGGTTTCATGGAAGGGCTGTAGGCTAGGACGGGAACGTTTTCGCGGGTGTGATCCGTGCCCCGGAACGTTGGATCATTGCCGTGATCCGCTGTGATCAGGAGGAGATCGTCATCACCAATTTCGGCGAGCATGTCGGGGAGGAAGCGGTCGAATTCCATGAGGGCTTCACCATACCCCTTCCAGTTGCGTCTGTGGCCGTAAAGCATGTCGAAGTCCACCAGATTCACGAAGAGCAGGCCGTCTTCGAGCTCTCCCCATGCTTCTAGCGTCTTGTCCATGCCGTCACGGTTGCCTGCGGTGCTGATGGAATCCGTGATTCCCACGCCAGCAAAGATGTCCTTGATCTTGCCGACACCTACCACAGGCCTACCAGCGCTGCTGATGGCCTCCTGAACGCCCTTCTCAGGCGGTATGAAGGAATAGTCGTGCCTGTTGGTGGTACGCCTGAAAGAGCCGGGCTCACCCACGAAGGGACGGGCTATGACGCGACCGATACGGTATTCATCTGCAATGCGGCGGGCGATGCGGCATACCCGGTACAGTTCTTCGAGAGGGATTTTATCCTCATGGGCGGCTATCTGAAGTACCGAGTCAGCACTGGTATAGAGAATCAGTTTGCCGGTTTCCAGATGCTCCTTACCAAGTTCTTCTATGATTACCGTCCCTGATGCTACTTTGTTGCCGATGAACTCGTGGCCGGTTTCGGATTCTAGCCGTTCCAAGAGCTCCTTGGGGAATCCCTTCGGGAATGTCTCGAAGGGTTCTCTAAGAACGATACCCATCATCTCCCAGTGTCCGCACGTGGTATCTTTGCACGGTGCCTTGGGTTTGAGGATTCCGAAAGAGCCCTTTGGCTCCAGTATGCGCGGCACACCGGGCATGGAGGCCAGATTTCCTAGTCCTAGTGAAGCCATGTTGGGAAGTCCGTAAGGAATTTTCTCGTCACGGAACTTTTCGGCTATGTGCACTAGGGTGTTGGCGCCAACGTCATTGAATTTGTCGGCATCGTCGGCGTAACCGATGCCAACACTGTCAAGCACTATGACCACAGCACGTCTGCCCATGTCATACTCCTGAGAACACTCCGTACCCGGGGGCCGGTGTGTCGGTTATTCCCACGTAAACGTGGGGAATTTCTCTGCAAGGGCGCGTACGTCCTCTGCCAGAGGTTTCACCAGCCCTTCGTCCTTCCAGTGGGACTCTCCCTTGGGTATCTTGCCTGCACGCACGTTGGAGATGGCCCGATCGATGAGGCCAGCCAACTCGTCCATGTGCTCTTCCTTCATGCCACGGGTGGTCACTGCCGGTGTGCCGAGTCTGATTCCGTCGGGATTCAGTGGTTTTTGTCTGTCGGAGGCGTTGGGGACCGTATTGAAGTTGCAGATTATGCCGACTTCCTCCATGGCCTTGGCGACACGCTTGCCCGAAAGATTGTGGGTGCTGCGTACGTTGACCAGCATCAGATGGTTGTCCGTACCGCCTGACAGGATACGGTAACCGCGTTTCTTCAGGCCCTGGGCAAGGGCACGGGCGTTTTTGACTACCTGGGCTGCATAGGCTCTGAATGCGTCTGAGTCGGCTTCTTTCAGGGCCACACCGATGGCTGCTATGGTATTGAAATGTGGGCCGCCCTGCATGCCGGGGAAGACGGATTTGTCAATCTTTTCAGCATGTTCTGGATTTTTGGACAGTATTATGGCTGCCCTGGGACCACGCAGTGTCTTGTGTGTGGTGAAGGTCACGATGTCGATGTGGGGCCACGGCGACGGATGGGCTCCACCTGCCACGAGACCAGCGATGTGGGATATGTCGGCCATGGAGATGGCGCCCACTTCCTTGGCGATCTCTCCGAAGGCCTCGAAGTCTATGGTGCGCGGATATGCAGTGTAGCCGCAGACCAGGATGTGCGGTTTGAACTCCAGAGCCATGCGGCGTATTTCCTCCATGTCGAGGACATCGTTTTCATTGCAGCCGTAATGGAGGAATTCGAACCAGCTGCCTGTCACACTGACGGGAGAACCGTGGGTGAGGTGTCCGCCGTGATCCAGACGCATCGCCATGATCCGACCCTCGAAAGGTTTGAGGAAGGCATTGTATACTGCCAGATTGGCAGGCGCCCCGGACAGGGCCTGAACATTGGCGTAGGGATAACCGAATACCTTGGCTGCCCGCTCACGCACCATGTTCTCCATGGCGTCGGTGTTTACCTGACCCTGGTAATACCTGCGGCCTGGATACCCCTCACCGTATTTGTTGGTGAACACACTCGCCAGAGCTGCACGCACCGCAGGTGAGGCATAATTCTCGGAGGGGATCAGCCTGATCTGTGATGTCTGGCGTTCCTCTTCCTTGGTGACGAGGTCAAAAATTTCGGGATCAGTATCCTTGATGAGGCTGGTGATCTCGTGAATGTCCATGACTTACTCCTTTATGAGCGACTCAAGAATCTTCGACTCTTCTGCCAGTATCTCGGCAGCCCTCGAGTGAACCACCTTCTCGGCCACACGACCGAGCACCGGCACATTCACCACGAGTTCACCCTCGAGTCTGCGCACTGTTTTAGCACCGTCGGGAGTCAATGTCACTCTTCCTCTGTTGATAAAAAGGGGCCGTAGCCGGGGATGAGTGAGAACATTGGTGAAGGTCATGGAATGGGTCTCGCGGTCGTACTCCGATTCCTCCACCCACTCGAATGCCTCCGGGGGAACCTTCTTGAGTCCGACCCTCTTTATTATGGGATGAAGCCTGTAGCGGACTCTTCGACGTACCGTGCGTCCCTGGTCGTCGAAATCGAGGGCTTCTATCTCCTTCACGGAAGTCATGCGTTCCCTGAGGGCTTCGAGGAATCCGGGAGACAGGAAGGATTCCTCCACCTTTGCCACGGGAGCTGAGAACACGTGTTCGAACTCAAACTTCATCATCTTCTCCTTTTATTAAATTTTCTTTTGATTTCAATAGGTTACGTCGTTCGTCGATTAGCTTTCTCAGTTCTGGGGAAAGAAAGACGCCATCGGTGTCCACACGGGCCAGGGCATCCAGGAGGATCTCGTACTTCTCGTGATCCCGGGCCCTGCGTTCTATGATGACGTGAAGTTCGCCCTTCACCGTACACAATCCGCCCACCGTGGGCCGTATGCCCCTGAGACGCTCGTAGCGCACGGTGATTCCCACCTGTGCCGCGGCTTTCTCCAATTCTTGGATGGATGCTGCAAGAGCCCGTGGCATGACTACTCCTCGTCCAGCTCGAAGATGCTCGCCTTGCCCACGTAATGACGTGACTCGAACTTCGTGAGGCGGCCTATCTTCCTGATGATGGCTGCCATGCGTTCCGACTCGTCGGCTATTCTACCGAGGGCCTTTGCCATCTTTTCGGGTTTCATATGGCCGCTTCTGAGTGCCTGGGCATAGCCGATGATGACCGTGAGTGGCTGGTTGAGCTCATGGGCCAGGGTGCCGGCGAGTTCGGACAACAGCTCGTAATCCTGGAGTTTCTCCTCTACTTCTTGGAGTTTGTGCTCGATGGCACGCCGTTCCTTGAGGGACGAGAGGAACACCACCACGGCGTCGGTGAAGTCGCGGTAGTTCTCTACCACGTTGGCTGTCAGGTTGGTGGGCACGAGTTCTCCGGATACTGCTACCACGTCCATCTGTCTGAGTTCCAGGCGCCCCGGACCACCGTTGTCCTCGCCGGTGATGTCCTCGAGAAGCTGTTCCCACCTGCCTGCCGGAAACAGCGAAGCAATGGACTTCCTGCCAACTACCTCCTGGGCACGGAATCCGAACAGACGCTCTGCCGCCGGATTGAACAGGATTATCCGCCCTGTCATCTCGGCTGCGACTATGGCGTTGACACTGCCGTCTATGAGCTTGGACAGGAACTGTGACGTGATGCGAAGCTCTTCCTCGAGGAGCCTGGCCTCAGTGATGTCCCTGAAGTGTATGACGTAAAGATCGGTGTCCTTTATGGGCCGTATGAGATAGGCGTAGGTGTAGACCGGTTCTCCGGACGGTGAGATGAAGTCTATCTCCATCTCCCTGGGCAGTGATGCAGGGGAACTTAGGGCCTCCCACTGGTATTCGGCCACCACGTTCTTCAGGGGTTTGTCCTCCATGGCCAGGCGTGAATAACCCGTGATGTCCTCTGCCGAACGGTTCATGAATACCACCAAACCTTCGGAGTCCACCACCACCACACCATCGGTCTGGCTCTCGAACAGGTCGAGATACGGTTCCAGGGCCTTGTGGCGCAGGTTCTGACGGATGTGCTGGAGATCAAGACGATTGGTGATCTCCCTTTTACGGGAAATCAGAGATGAGCCCCTTAGGGCGAGGGCCAGAGGTCTGACGGCTGCCGAAAGGATGCCAGCATCGTCAGCCGCGGAAGGCATGAGTGCATACAGATGAATGTACGTCTCGGGTTCCTTCTCGATACGGGCTCCAGTGGCCACCAGACGGACACCTGCATCGTACACGTCTAGATAGACGTCCTCGGGATCCACGGGAACGTCGAAGGTGATGCGGCCAGAAGGCGGCACGAAGTCTTCGGGGACCTCGAAGGGCAGGTGCATTTCATACAGATAGTGTGTGGACACCAGAACCTTGGAGCCCAGGTCCCTGCTTTGTATGGCCACCGAAACACCTGCGGCTCCCGACTTCTCCTGAATCAGCCTCAGTGCGCGGCGCAGCGCCTCTTCGAAAGTGTGAAGCGGAGAGGCCAGAACCTCCTCCAGCTCTGTCTGAAATTTTGAGCGTGTCATTGTCCCTTAATTTAATGGAGAAGCGTATCTGTTCAAGAGCATAAAGATCACGGAGACCAATTGTCGCGTCAGTGGCTGCGTGCGCGCGTGTGTACTCTTTCGAGATGAGCCAGCAAGGCAGCTGCGTCGGTGGTTTGGCCACTGCATATCTGTGCCGATGCCTCGTCAGGATGAAGGTCCATGAGGTACTCCAGTCTAGCCTCACGCCATGAGACGGGCTGCACCTGAACCCCGCGAAGCGCCTTTTTCAGGCGGGAAACCAGCATTTTGATGCGTTTGCGTGACGGAGCCTCCTCTTTGGCCAAGGGAGTAGACGGCTTCGGAACGAAGGGCGAGAGGGTGACGGTGACCCTAGCGTGGGAGGCTAGGGTACGGGCTAGCCGTGTGAATTCCTCCACGTCACCGTCTGTCTCGTCGGGGTATCCGATGATCTGGTAGAGCTTTACCTTCATCCTGTGGCGGCCTGCCAGACGCGCGGCATCGGTGAGGGCCCGGGCATCGATCTGTTTGCCCGCCCACCGCCTCAG
>JALWEK010000171.1:3818-8171 GCA_027014185.1 Aquificaceae bacterium | reverse complement strand
TGGCCCTCTCTAGGACCTTCTCCTTAACCTTTTCTATTATTCTGTCCTTTTCCTCTTCGATCCTGGAAAGGAGCTCCCTTATCCTTTCTACCCTGCTTAGAAAGTCCCCTTTAAGTGCCTCCCCTTCCTTCCTTCTACTCTCAATAAGCTCTTCCAGTGCTTTTGTTATCGCGTTCAGTATCGTATCTTCAAGCTCCTCGTCCACCTCCACGGTCATCTTCTCCGAGTATTTCCAGCCAAGCTCGAATATTAGATCATCGCTGACCGAAAGGCCGAGTTCATTTCTGGAAAGTTCCTGAAGCATACTCACATTTCCCTTGAGCCTTTCCGTATCCACCGGAGGTATAACTCTCTTAGATTCCACATCCACAACTACGTGGAGCGTTCCCCTCCTAAGCCTGCTCTTTATAACCTCTTTTGCCTTCTGTTCTATAGGCATGAGGAAGGTCGGGGCCCTCAGGGACACATCTAGACCCTTGCCATTTAGAGAGCGTATCATCACACTCGCCTTCCAGTTCTCGCTCTCGGCCTCCCCTTTACCAAAGCCTGTCATACTCAGCATGCCTATAATTTTAAAGGTCAGGCGGGGTGGCGGAGCGGACGAACGCGGGGGATTCGAAATCCCTTGCAGGGTGATTTAGCCCTGCCGTGGGTTCAAATCCCACCCCCGCCGCACACCAACATTTTTACAAAAAAAAATTACCACCCCTGTGTTTGTAAGTGATTGATAAACCACAATTTTAAATGTGGTAATTAACACTGATTTTGAGACTGGAGAAATGTTGCAAGAAAATGTACCACCTTACTTCTTAAGGTACCTCTCCCTGTATATCTCTCTCAGATGTTCGGGGAGTTTGTCCTCAGGGAACTCACCCTTTGCTATTCTGTTGAGATGCCACCACCACTTCTCAAGGGGCTGGGAAGGGTCGTCTTGGACTGGGTTGTAGTTTAAAGTCTTCCGATAGTACTTTTCAGCAAAGTCTAAATATTCTCTAAGGCGGTGTAGTAATATCTTATCGTGGGCGACGACTGATTCATCGCTATCAAGACCTTCCTTATGAACGTTTTCCCTTTCTTGAGGTATTGGGTAGGGTTGTTCTTTGAAGTCCCATACTGCTGTTTGATACATCCTCACAGCAAGCGGAGTTTTTGTTTTAACTGCCATAGCTTAATTGTAAATCTATCCCACCCTCTGGAGCGTGCAAGCTCCTCATAGGAGGAGAATTCTTCCTCAAGCTCGTAAAAAGTTATCTTCCAGTGTGGAGGTTCTATCACGGCGATTCTTCTGTTCAGTTCAAGTATAAGCCTCTCCCCTTGCTTGTGTATTAGAGCTTCAGGATGCTTGATATGTTCCATAAAGAGACTATCAAGTTCCTCAGGACTTTTAAGCTTCCATCCATTTACATATTTCCTCTTCAAGTAGTGCAGTGTTAAGCTGTCTATCTCCTGTGAGGACAGAGCTCTTTTTATTTCGTCTGGGAAATTTTCTTCAGAACCGAATATCTCAAGGAAGTCTATCCTTAGGGGTTCTGTAACATATTGCTCCTTCCACCTCCCCGCCCTCGCCGTCCTCCCAATTGTCTGAACTACCTTAAACTCGTCCTTCCCGACCTTTTCTATCAGGTCCTTCTTTCTGACGAAGGCGTTAAGTTCCCTGTCCCAGAGCTTTTCTATATCAACCCCAAGGACTTCTATATCCCTGATATATTGAGGAGCTATCTTCCTCAGAGTTTCCTTGTCCAGCTTTTCCTCTCTTCTCCTCATCCCCTTCCTTCTCACGACAGGGATAAGGTAGCACAGGCAGTGAGGGTGAGGTTTTCTCCTGGGAACCTTATCCTTTAGGTGGACTCCTTTCCCGAGTCCATAATCAATGGTCGCGATGGAAGGGTACGTGTCAAGTGCCGGAGGCGGGAGTCGAACCCGCACGCCCTTGCGGGCAGGTGATTTTGAGTCACCCGCGTCTGCCAGTTCCGCCACTCCGGCTCGGGTTTAATTATAAATCAGCGGCCTTGCCCTCCAAAGGCTTATAAGTAAATTCATATATCCTGATGAGGCGATTTTCGGGTTTAATAAAATTTACATTCAGTCTCAATTTTCTTTATAATGTTATCGGGATGAGAACCTTTCTGGTTTCTCTTTTGCTTGCCCTCGGAATGTTCACCTTCTCAGAAGAGAGGGACTTCAACACTCCCGAAGCTGTGTTGGAAAAACTCTATCCCGGGGCAGTGGTGGAGGTAAAGAACCTTGTCCTGAGCAAGGAACAGCAAAAGGAGATAGAAAACCTTGCAAAAGCTCCCCTGAGTTCCCGATTGATCTCTATATACGTGGTTAAAAAGGAGGGGCGTGTGATAGCGTACGGATACGTTGACACGCACAGGGTAAGGACACACACCGAGAGCGTTCTCTTCGTTATAAATCCTGAGGGGAAGATAGAGCTGATCGAAGTTCTCTCTTTTAACGAGCCCCTTGAGTACATGGCGGACGAAAACTGGCTCGCTCTCTTTAAGGGTAAATCTCTGGATGGGAACGCGTCCAGGATAAGGAAGAGCATACCTAACATGACGGGCGCCACGCTGACGGCCCGTGCTATTAAGAAAGCTGCGAGCCGGGCCCTCGCTATCTGGAAGGTTCTCTTCGGAGGAGGAAGTTGAGGTTTTTTATATCTTCGAATATAAAGAGCAACGCGCCTCTTTACGTTACGGTGGTCCTTTTCCTCATCTCGTGCCAGATTTACTGGATAATCAACTGGTTCTTCTACGCCGCGAAGTTCGGGATAACCTACGAGGGTATGTTCAGTTACTTCTTTACCGACCCCCAGTTTCCCGAAAAAATACCCATTGCCCAGCTCTTGGAGGATATGCACATCCAGTTTTTTATCTATATAACATTCCTACTCGTCCTCTCTTCCCTGTTCCTCCACAAGTGCGTTCGGGAAACCCTGAAATATACGCTGGTGGGTCTCTCCTTCCTGTCGGCCACGGGAGACGTTCTCTCGGGTTTTGCTGTTTACTTCCTCGGTCCTGCGTTTATCTACCTGAAAGTTTTCATGTTCTTATCCTTCCAGGTATTTACGGGCGCTATGCTCTTTTTGACCCTCAAGCTGTACCTAACGAAGGAGAGGGAAGAACCTCCAGAGAGGTCTCTGCTTTACTCTCTCGTATTCGCCTTCATACTCTCCACTCTCCTCTTCGCAGTATTCAATTTTTTTTTATTCATAAGTAAGCTCGGGTTTACTCCAGAGAGCGTAGCCAGTTATTACGCGGGCAACCCGCAGAAGTTCATCAGGCCCAAGAGCTTGGAGGGGATACTGGAGGTAGTGAGCCCCCACACAGTAAGCATGGGGGTTTACCTTTTCGCCCTCGTCCACTTTGCATTCTTTACCAACGTCAGGAGAAAGGTTCTCCTCAGCGCAGTGACCTTGCTCTCTGGGCTGGCCGACAACTTTTCCCCTCTCCTTATAAGGTTCGTTAGCCCCGAGTTCTCTTATCTCAAGCTCATCTCTTTCCTGCTGCTTACAGCGTCTATGGTTTACATATCCCTGGTGGTTGGGATCTCCATAATCAGGCACAGGGCGAAGGCTATACTGCTCATCTAAACCAAACCCTCCTCTCTCTTTGCAACTTCTATCATTTCAAGGACAGATTCCTTGGAGGTTCCTCCGTAGGTTCTCCTCCGATCGGCAACGACCTCAGGTTTGAATAGCTCAAAGACATCCTCCTCAAAGAGCTCGGAGAAGTTCTTAAGCTCTTCTAGCGAGATCTCCTCCAACCTCTTTCCCTTTTCTATCAGGTAGGCGACTATGCTACCTGTGATGTGATGCGCCTTCCTGAAAGGAACGCCCTTCTGAACTAGGTAGTTGGCAACGTCGGTTACTAGGACAAAGTTCCCGGCGTTCGAGTACATCCGGTGCTCCCTAACCCTCAGTCCCTCTATCACCTTCCTCATGCCTATGAGGGAACCCTTCAGGGTCCTTACGCTATCGAATAGAGGCTCTTTGTCCTCCTGCAGATCCCTGTTGTAGGCCGTGGGGAGGCCCTTCAGGGTTGTGAGGAGGGAGACGAGATTTCCGTAAAGCCTTCCGGTCTTTCCCCGTATGAGCTCGAGAACGTCCGGGTTCTTCTTCTGGGGCATTATTGAGCTGCCCGTGCAGAGCTTGTCGGGAAGGTCAAGGTAGCTGAACTCTTCAGAGGCCCAGATTATAAGATCCTCCGAGAGTCGTGAGAGATGCATCCCTGTAAGTGCACAGGCGAAGAGGAACTCCGCTATAAAGTCCCTGTCCGCGGTTGCGTAGATGGAGTTTCTCACAGCACTATTGAAGCCAAGAAACTCGGCCGTGTAGTGTCTGTCTAGGGG
>JALWEK010000171.1:0-3808 GCA_027014185.1 Aquificaceae bacterium | reverse complement strand
CCCTCTGGAGGTGGGTGTAGGCGGGAAGAACAACATCAATGCTGTTTTCCGCAGCTTTGACGAGGGACCTCCGAAGCCCCTTCAGCAGCTGAACTATTCTCTCTATCTCCTTTTTCAGGTAGAGCCTCTCGTCGGTGGTGACCTGATCGTTCCTCGACCTCCCCGTGTGAAGTTTTCCCCCGAGATCTCCTATCCTGTTTATCAGCTCCGCCTCTATGTTCATGTGGACGTCTTCAAGCTCCCTCCTCCACTCGAACCTGCCTTCCTCTATGTCCTTCCTTATACTCTCTAGCCCTTCTATTATCTTCTCGCCCTCCTCCTTCGATAGCACTCCGGCCTTTTGGAGGGTCCTGACGTGCGCTATGTCCTGTTTTATGTCCTCGAGGGCCAGCTCCTTGTCGAAGCTGACAGACTCGGTGAACTCCTCCACGAACTCGTCCGTCTCCTCGGAGAACCTACCGGACCAGGGCTTTTCCATAGAGGAAATTTTAATACCTCGGTAATGTAAAACTTTGTTTGAAAAGATCCTACTCGGTGCTATATTATCCTTCCATGAAACTCAGGCTCAGAGTCTTCCGCTACGATCCGGATGACGGGAGAAGAGGTTACGATACCTTCGAAGTCGATTACGAAGATGGCATGACTTTTTTAACAGCTTTCCACAGGATAAAGGAGAATCTCGACCCTACACTGACCTTCAGGCACTTCTGCAGGGCGGGTATATGTGGAACCTGTACCGTCTTCATAAACGGCTTCCCTAAACTAGCCTGTAAAGAGCAGGTCCTCCCTTACGTACTAACCGGTGAGGAGGTTGTAGTGGAGCCTTTAGACAAGTTCCCGATAATAAAGGACCTTGCCGTCGATCACGAGAGCGTGATAGAGAGGATGAAGGAGTTTCAAACCTGGATAAAGGAGTTCAAGTGGGATGTGAGGATACCGCCTCATGTGAACAGGAAGATAGAGAAGGCTGCCGACTGCATCCTCTGCTCCGCCTGCCAGTCCTACTGTCCCCAGGTTCTGGAGAGGGAGTACGCGGGACCCCTCTTCTTCGCCAAGCTATACCGCTTCCTCGAGGACCCGAGGGACGAAGATAAGGACCTGAGGCTCAAAGAGGCCCTGATAGACGGGCATCTGTACCACTGTCTATCCTGTGATAAGTGCAACTCTTCATGCCCTAAGGATGTGGAGCCGGCAAATCTGATAAGGGAGCTCATGACCTATATTAAAGAGCATGGCGAGGCAAAGTGTTAGGTACGTATGCCAGTCCTGCGGGTACCAGTCCGTAAAGTGGAAGGGAAGATGCCCCTCCTGCGGTGAGTGGAACACACTCGTTGAGGAGCTAGCCGAGAGAGGAAAGGTCCTCAACTTAGGGACCGGTGCCAAGGTATTGCCTCTAAGCAGCTGGGAGGAGGAGTCCTTCGAGAGGAGATCGACAGGATTTACGAACCTCGACGCAGCGCTCGGAGGGGGCCTCGTCCCTGGGCAGGTTGTCCTGATAGCGGGGGAGCCGGGGATAGGAAAATCAACCCTCCTCCTCCAGGTATCGGACAGATTTACGAAGTACGGGAAGGTCCTTTACGTTTCCGGTGAGGAGTCGGGCTCCCAGATAGCCCTGAGGGGGAGAAGGCTCGGTCTCTCCGGACAGAAGCTACTGCTCTATCCAGAGACGCTATTTGAAAACATACTCGGGGTCATAGAACAGGAAGATCCCAGCCTGATAATAGTGGACTCCATTCAGACTATCTACTCTGAGAAGTTGGAGTCTTCCGCTGGCTCGGTCTCCCAGGTGAGGGAGGTTACCTTCAGGCTCGCCGAGTTATGTAAGGAGAGGGGGGTTCCCTGCTTCATAGTGGGACAGATAACCAAGGAGGGGGCCATAGCCGGGCCGAAGGTCCTCGAGCACATAGTGGATACTGTTTTACAGTTCGAGGGGGAGAGGTACAACTTCTACAGGATAGTAAAGGTAATCAAGAACAGGTTCGGATCTACCGGAGAGGTAGCGGTATTTAAAATGAGCGACTTCGGTCTCGAGGAGGTCCTCGAACCCTCGGCTTTCTTCATCGGCGAGAAGGTAAGCGCCCCTGGCAGCGTCGTATTCCCCTACACTGAAGGAAGTAAGCCTATACTCGTCGAGATCCAGGCCCTCGTCCTACCCGCCCTCTATACGACCCCCCAACGGAAGACCCAGGGCTTCGATGTTAACAGGCTCGCCCTGCTTCTCGCCATACTGGAGAAGGAGGCAGGTATATTCACAAAGGATTCGGACGTATTCGTGAACGTGGCGGGTGGTATCTCGGTCAGGGAGCCTGCCGCGGACCTCGCGGTAGCGCTGGCAATAGCCTCATCCAAGAAGGAAAAACCCGTACCGGAGGACGTAGTGCTATTCGGTGAGCTCGGCCTCGCAGGCGAGGTAAGGGCGGTGCACTTCGGGGAGTTCAGGGTGAGAGAGGCCCAGAGGTTTGGCTTCAGGAGGGCTGTTGTGCCGTCAAGCTTAGATCTCAGGATAGAGGGTATAGAGACACTGCCGGTTTCAACCCTCAAGGAAGCTATAGATGTTCTGCTCTAAACCCTGAAAATATCACTCCCTATCTCCAGTATAAGATGGGGCCAGTTCTTCTCGAGGAACTCCCTTATTCTGTCCACCGTCTCCTGGACGAAGGCGACGTCGCCCCCGGCGACCGCTATCCCGAGACTCCCCCTGTTCCACAGATCCTGGTTCTCTATCTCCGCCACGGAGACGTTAAAGCTCTTCCTGAGCCTATCTTTGATAGAGCGTATCTCTTTCCTCTTCTCCTTGAGGGATCCGGCCCCGTGTATGTATAGCTCAACCCTGAGCACGCCCACTATCATCTTCTCTCTCTGAAGAAATCCCTGAGTAGTTTAGCGCACTCCTCGTTGGGAAGGTAAACCCATCTTACCCTGTGGTTGAGCCTCGGATCGTCCATGATGCTGTAAAGGCTCATAACCCCTCCGTGCTTCTCGTCCAGAGCTCCGAAGACGACCTCATCAACCCTGGCGAGGACGAGAGCGTAAGAGCACATTATGCAGGGCTCCAAGGTTACGTAAAGGGTGCATCCCTCGAGCCACTTCCTGCCCAGCTTCTCAGAGGCCTTCCTTATCGCCAGTATCTCCGCGTGTGCGGTCGGGTCCTGGAGAGTCTCAACCATGTTATGGGCCTTGGATAAGATCTCGCTCCCCTTCACGAGGACGCACCCGACCGGAACCTCGGAGAGCTCAGCTGCCTTCCTCGCCTCCTCTATCGCCTCTTCCATGAAGGCTTCTCTCATCTATCTCCACCTTCAGGGGATTTTTAAACCAGACGTCCCTCTGCGGGAACGGTATCTCTATGCCCTCCTTCTTGAGCTCTTCCCAGGCCCTGAAGTATATCTCGCTTCTGAGGGCCCTCATCCTCCAGAACTTCCTTATATCTACCCAGACGAGGAGGTAGAATATCAGAGCGCTGTCGGCCATCTCGTAGAACCACACCCTCGGAGGAGGGTCTTTGAGAACCTCCTTCACGTTGGAAGCAACCCTCAGCAGCACCTCCTCTACCTTTTTGGGATCCGAGTGGTAGGAGACCCCGAATGGGATCCTAATCCTGACGTTCGGGTCGCTTAAAGAGTAGTTCACTATCCTGCCGGAGACGAACTCGGAGTTGGGTATCGCTATCTCGAAGTTATCGTTCGTTCTCACCACAGTGGTCAGGATGTTTATGTTCACCACCTTGCCGAATATAGTCTCTCCGCTCCTGCCTATCGCCCTGCCCGCACTACCCTCCAGCTCCACAAGATCACCAACCTTTATGTTC
>JALWEK010000170.1 GCA_027014185.1 Aquificaceae bacterium | reverse complement strand
GGGGTCGAGTTCGACCAGGGCTGCCATCTGCTGTAGCTCGCTGGATCTATCCTTGAGTATCTCGTACCCTATTACCGTGTGCTTCTTCATCACCTCCCACTCCCAATCGTTCAACCGCCCCTTCTTCAGCAGGATAGCGTCGGGTATACCTATCTTCCCTATATCGTGCATAGGGGCCGCAAGCATAAGGTTCTCACATACCTCCTTCTCAAGCCCCAGCCTCTCACCCATCAGTTTTGCGTACAATCCCACCCGTATTATGTGGTTGAAGGTCTCAGGGTCCTTGTACTCGGCCGCGTGGGAAAGTCTCATTATAGCCTCCCTGTAAGCCTCCTTTACCTTCGCCTGAAGCAAGGAGTTCTCTATAGCTGAAGAGGCGTATCCCCCTAGGAGGGTAAACAGCTCCAGATCATCTTCGGAAAAGTTTCCCGAAAGCTTGTTCACAGCCTGAAACACGCCAAGGACGTTACCTTTCTTATCAAACAGGGGAATGGCGAGTATGTTCCGCGTTCTGTATCCCGTTTCCTTATCTACCTCAGGGTTGAACCTGGGATCCGCGTAAGCGTCCTCTACAACTAGGCTCTCGCCCCTCTGAGCCACCCAGCCCACCACGCCGCTGTCTGCAGGGACCCTTATCTCCTCCACACCATGTGCAACCTTCGTCCAGAGTTCATTCTTCTCCCTGTCGAGCAGGAAGAGGCTGCACCTGTCCACATCCAAGATGTCCCTTGCAAGATCTGAAAGCATCACGAGGAGATTATCAACGTCCTGCTCCCTACTTATACGCTCAGCGGACGAGAGGAGGAGCTTAATCCTACCGAGCTCGGACATAACTAAAATCTAACCCCGCTTATAATTAAATACCATGCAAAAGGTGAGAGTTGGCTGGAGCATAACCCATCAGGAGTTCACGATAACCGACTACTACTACTTCTCAATCCTCCAGAAGGAAGCCCAGAAGGTGGGTATAGAGATAGATGAGGTTGATGAGTGGAAGAGACTCGGAGAGTATGACACGATAGTCTTCAACTACCCCGAGATACCCTTCAACGAGGATGAGGTGAACGACGTGGAGAGATGGGTCTGGGAGGAGGGTAAGAAGGTTATACTGCTGGGTTACTACAAGAACGAGGATCACATAGCGGACACATGCAACACGCTTGCGAGAAGGTTTGGAATGGAACTGAACCCGGATGAGGTAACCGACGAGAAAAACAATCACAACGGGGACAAGTATTTTGTAGTTACATCGAAGATAAGGAGATACAACAAGAACGATAAGAACGAGGTCAACGTGGAGAAGATACTCCTTCCCTGCACAGCGTCGATAAAACCTATAATGCCCGACACCAAGATAGTTGCGCGGGCGGAGGACACAGCCGTATCAAACCAGGACAACTACACCCTTCTGATAGCCGAGCAGATAGCACCGCCTTCCGGAGGATACTTCTGTCTTGCTGGGACCTGCGTTTTTTGGGATAACTACTCTATAACGCTCTACGATAACCTGAACTTCTCCTTAAACCTTCTGATGCACAAGCCCCCCCTGAAAGAGATGCCCGGAGGGGGAAAGCCGGTAAGGTTCGGGCTTTAATGTATTAGAAAGTAGATACCAACGTTGAAGTGATGAACTACGTTCCCGTCGTAGTCGCCCGTCATAAATATCTTCCCCTTGTACTCTCCCAGAACGCCGAAGGTCGGGAAAAGGTTGTACTTAGCTCCCACAAGGAACTGTAGGCCCAGGTTAGTATCCTTGTTTGTCACGCTCCCTGACCTCTCCTTGAACCTGTTTATGGACCCTCCGAACCCTGTGAAAGCTCTGAGCTTGTTCCCGAGGGCGAACTCTACGGATGGGTTCAGTTCTAAGGCGTTGTAGATCACGGTACGGCTGCCGCTCATCTTGCTTCCGGTGGAAAGCTCTATCGAGGCTCCTGCGGTGAACCCGGCCGTTGTCCCCGCACCCAAGTAGCCGTACACCGATAGGAATTCATCGAGCGTTTTGTCAGGTTTGGAGCCGTCCACGCTGTCGTACTTTACCTTTACGAGGCCTGTCTTGACCCCGAACTCACGGACTATGTCTCCCTCGAAGTACTGGGCAAAGCTGAGGGACGCTACGAGCGGTAGAGCGAGAAGGTATTTCCTCATGCTTTCTCCTCCTTTTGGTGCTCTCTTATAAGTAGAAGTTTATCACCCTTCCTGAGGAGGTATGAGGTTCGCGGGAAGTAGATCACCCTGCCGTCCCTGACAACGCCCACTATCCTGTAGCCCCTGTGTTCCATCTTCCTCTCCGCCTCCCCTACGCTCATCTCCTCTTCCCAGTCCTTAACCTCAACCTCCATATGCTCAACTATGTGGTTGAGAAGATCACCGTAGAACTTCTGCTGAGCGAACTTGGATATTATCACACCGAGCATCTCTCCGCCTATGATTATGTAGTCCGCTATCCTCCTCCTCTTTATCAGCTTAGCGTTCTCCCTGAGAAGGAGCTCAAGCACTAGGATAGCACTCTTGTTAAGGTCCTTTACCTGCATGCCCGTCAGTATGGTCCTAGCGTCTATCGAATCCTCTGAAAAGCCCGGGAGTTTCTCTGCGAGGATTATCACCATATAAGCCTTGTCCACTCCGGCGTCCAGGAGAACGTCCTCCCTTCCGAAGTCTCCCTTCTTGTAATAGAAGCCCCCGGCCTGGGGAACATCCTGGGTGGTCACCAGGACTATGTCCCTCCCCAGCTCGCTCAGGTTCTCGATAACGACCTTTGCGGTCTCGTTCCATCCGCATATAACTATGTGGTTTTTCATGTCCTTAAAACTTATCATACCCAGCTTAAGCATCTGCACGTAGTTGAAGAAGCCTGCGCTTATCGTCGCTATGGACATGGAGAAGATGAAAAGCCCTCCCGCGCCCAGAAGCATCGCCAGGGCTCTACCCTCCCACGTGATGGGAACTATGTCGCCGTAGCCGACGGTTGTCATGGTTATCACCACTAAGTAAAGGGCGTCGAAAAGATTCTTCACCTTGGGGTTCCCAGCCCCAGCTTCCAAGGAGTACATGATTATCAGGGCAGCGAGGAAGAAGAAAATGAAGAAGGAGAGCAGGAAGTAGAACTCGAAGGAAATGCTCCTGAAGATGAATGTGAGAGCTTTAGCAAAGAACCTATATCTGTAAGCTATCCTGAGGAGTCTCGCCCCTATTACTATGAAACGCAGAACCCTGAAGGGCTGGAAGTAGGGGATTATGGCTATAAGGTCTATGATGGAGAGCGGGTTCAGGATGTACTCGAGCTTCTTCTCCGCGAGGATGAATCTGCCCGTGTATTCGAAGGCTATGACCACCGAAACGACAACTTCCAACTTCGAGATGAAAGGGTGGAGCTCGGAGTGAAACCCCTTTAGCTCATCGTATATGCCGAGAACTACGGAGAGCATGAGAACGCTGAAGGAGAAGCTCTGGTAGAGGATGAAGGTTCTGGAACGGTCGTTCTCGAGGATCTCGTAGAGTATGTGTCTGAGCATTCTCCAATAAGTATAATAGAAGCATGAGAGCGGTCATATCCGTTTACAGGAAGGAAGGCGTAGAGAAGCTCGCCAAGGCCCTCCAGAACCTCGGGTACGAGATACTCTCAACGGGAGGAACGGCGAAGTACCTGAGGGAACACGGAATAGAGACCCAGGAGATAGCCAAGGTAACGGGCTTTCCAGAGATACTGAACGGCAGGGTTAAGACACTCCATCCCGTCATACACGGAGGAATACTATACAGAGACTGGGTGGAGAAGGACAGGGAGGAGATAGAGGAGCTGGGCATACTTCCCGTGGACGTTGTGGTTGTTAACCTCTACCCCTTTGAAGAGATGATGAAGGAGGACCTAGAAGAGGAAGAGCTCATGGAGTTCATAGATATAGGAGGCCCTTCCCTGATAAGGGCGGCGGCCAAGAACTACTTCAGGGTCGTAGTCCTCGTCGATCCAGAAGACTACGACTGGGTTATAGAGAAGCTCGAGAGGGGAGAGCTGGATAAGAGGGACAGGGCTTACCTCGCCTGGAAGGCCTTCTCCCACACAGCCTACTACGACGGGGTTATATCCAACGCCCTGAAGAAGCTGTTCAACATAGAGGAGGAGAGTAAGGAGCTGAGCGTTCCCATGAGGCTCTCCTCAAAGCTCAGGTACGGAGAGAACCCCCACCAGAGGGGAGTTCTCTACACAAACCCCCTAGAGGAACTCGGGGTGGCGAGAGCCCACGTACTTCAGGGAAAGGAGATGTCCTTCAACAACTACCTCGACGCTGACTCGGCGGTAAGGATAGCTCTGGAGTTTCCAAACGACCCGGCCTGCGTGATAATCAAGCACAACAACCCCTGCGGGGTGGCCCTCGGAAAAGACCTGAAGGAGGCCTTCATTAAGGCAAAGGAGACCGACCCGGAAGCGGCCTTCGGAGGCATCGTGGCCTTCAACGACAGGGTATATGATGAACTCGCCGAGGAGCTGACCTCCATGTTCCTGGAGGTGGTGATAGCTCCGGAATACGACGAGAGGGCCTTGGAGATTCTCTCAAGGAAAAAGAACCTCAGGGTTATAAGGTTCTTTGGGATGTCGAACTCTTTCGACATAAAGAAGGTCAGCGGGGGATTCCTGCTTCAGGATGAGGACACCCAGCTCTACGAGAAGCTCGAAACGGTCACGAAGAGGGAACCCACAGAACGGGAGATGGAGGACCTCCTCTTCGCATGGAAGGTCTGCAAGCACGTTAAGTCCAACGCCGTAGTGATAGCCAAGGACAGGAGTACATTAGGTATAGGATCAGGTCAGGTCTCGAGGGTGGACAGCCTCAGATGCGCAATTCAGAAGGCCCAGAGGTACGGCTTCGATCTCAGCGGCGCGGTCCTCGCCTCGGAGGCCTTCTTTCCCTTCAGGGATTCGATAGACATAGCCTACGAGGTGGGAATAACGGCGGTTATACATCCTGGAGGCTCCATAAGGGATAAAGAGGTCTTCGAGGCCGCTGACGAGCACGGCATGGCGATGGTTATAACGGGGATGAGACACTTCAGGCACTGATGTTCGAGTTCCTCGTATGGCTCAGGGAAACGGATTCGACCCAGAAGAGGCTCAAGGAGGGGAACTTTCCCTGCGGGACCGTTTTGGTTGCCGACAGACAAAAAGAGGGAAAAGGGAGAAAAGGAAGGAGGTGGGAGTCCCAGGAGGGAGGCTTATACTTTAGTTTCGTCCTCTGTGAGGAGGATTTTAGCCGGCCTTTCCAGATACCTCTCGTCGTGGGTCTCGCCATATCCGACTTTCTGGATAGCCTCGGCCTCAGAACTACGGTAAAGTGGCCCAACGACGTTTACTCGAAGGGTAGAAAGATAGCCGGCATACTCGTGGAAAAGACCAGAGGCAGGATTATAGTGGGTATAGGGATCAACGTAAACCAGGAGAGCTTCCCCCCGGATATAGAGGACAGGGCGACCTCGATGCACATAGTTAGCGGCAGGAGATGGGACAGAAAGGAGGTTCTCCTTGGGGTTTTGGAAAAGCTCCGAGATTATCTGGAATGGTATAAAAGGGAAGGCTTTAGGAAGTTTAAGGACAGAATAGAGGATAAGCTGCTCTTCAAAGGGGAGGAGGTCATAATCCTCTCCGAGGAGCCGGTGGTGGGCTTACTCGAGGGTATAGACGAGGAGGGTTTTCTAATCCTGAGGACCTCAAGGGGTTTAGAGAAGGTAACCGCGGGGGATGTAAGCCTGAGACCGCACTTATGATAACAATCATTTACTCACAATAAACATCTGTTTACCTTGGTAGCTAAGGAGGTATTTCCATGCTGCTGAAGCCAAACGAAGTTCAGAAGGTAGCAAACATGTTTATGAACGCGGCCCACGAGGATGAGATCGAGCTGGTTAACAAGCTCTACGAGGCCCTGAAGGGCGGGAACAAGGAGGAAGCGGACAGGCTGATGGACGAGTTTATCCAGGACATAGAGGAGCACTTTTCTCTGGAAGAGGAGATGATGAGGGAGGCGGAGTTCTTCGCCTACCCTATGCACAAAGCGGAACACGATAACATGAGGAAGGAGGTGGCCAAGGTTTACGAGGAGTGGAAGAAGTCCAAAGACACCTCCTACGTTATCAGGTTCCTCGAGGAGGTATTCGCTCCCTGGATAAAACTTCACGTTGCAACGATGGACTCGGTTACCGCCATACATATAGGCGACTGATGTAAAATTACCTCCCATGGAGATAGACCCAAAGATCCTAGAGAAGTGGGACAAAGAACATTTCTGGCATCCCTTCACCCAGATGAAGGTCTACAGGGAGGAGGAGAACATAATCTTCGAAAGGGGAGAGGGGGTTTACCTCTGGGACATATACGGGAGGAAGTATATAGACGCCATATCTTCCCTATGGTGCAACGTCCACGGTCACAACCATCCCAAGCTCAACAACGCCGTAATGAAGCAGCTATGCAAGGTAGCCCACACCACAACTCTCGGGAGCTCTAACGTTCCCGCTATACTACTTGCCAAGAGGCTCACCGAGATAGCTCCAGAGGGTTTAACTAAGGTCTTTTACTCGGAGGACGGAGCGGAGGCTGTCGAGATAGCTATAAAGATGGCCTACCACTACTGGAGAAACAGGGGAGAGGAGAGAAGGGTCTTCATAACACTCTCCGAGGCCTACCATGGGGACACGATAGGGGCGGTAAGCGTGGGAGGTATAGACCTGTTCCACGGCACGTACAGGGATCTACTCTTTGAAACTATAAGGCTGCCATCGCCTTACCTGTACTGCAAAAGGGAGTTCGGTGAACTGTCCGCGACCTGCCTTGCGGATCTCGTCATGAAACTTCAAGAGCTCTTAAGGGCACGCAGGGATGTGGTGGCTGTAGTTTTAGAGAGCGGAATACAGGCCGCAGCGGGTATGCTTCCATATCCGAAAGGTTTCCTTAGAGAGGTCAGGGAACTGACGAAGAAGGAAGGAGTCCTGCTCATACTTGACGAGGTGGCCACGGGTTTCGGCAGAACGGGAACGATGTTCTACTGTGAGCAGGAGGGAGTTACGCCCGATTTCATGTGCCTGGGGAAGGGCATAACGGGTGGGTACATGCCCTTAGCGGCCACCCTGACAACCGATGAGGTCTTCGAGGCTTTTCTGGGTGAGTTTGGAGAGGCCAAGCACTTCTACCACGGCCACACCTACACCGGGAACAACCTAGCCTGCTCGGTGGCTCTCGCAAACCTTGAGATTTTCGAGGAAGAAAGGACCTTAGAAAACCTCAAGCCCAAGATAGATCTACTTACGGAGAGATTAAAGGAGTTCTGGGAGCTAGACCACGTTGGGGACGTTCGTCAGCTCGGCTTCATGGCGGGGATAGAGCTAGTCAAAGACAAGGAGAAGGGAGAGCCCTTCCCTTACGGGGAGAGGACGGGCTTCAAGGTGGCGAGGAGATGCTGGGAGAGGGGTGTGTTCCTGAGGCCCCTCGGCGATGTCATGGTCCTCATGATGCCCCTCGTCATAAGCGAGGACGATATGAACTACGTTCTGGACGTTTTGAAAGAGTCCATAAGGAGCCTGAGCTAGCTCCTTAGCAGGTTCTCTTCGTAGTAGCCGAGCCAGAGGGCGTTATCTGGGAGCTTTTCAAACTCTTCCCTGCTCTCCACGTGGGTGAAGACCACAGCCGAGCCCGTGCACTCTTCGAAGAGATCTACCACCAGGGCTATAGCATCTCGAGGAAGACATCTCACCTCTTTTACAGACATCTTCACGTAATCGGGAGAGAAGCGTTTGATTATGCTGTAATCGCGGGGACTGAGCCTAACGCTCGAGAAGCTCAGTGAAACCGAGAATTCAGACCTTACGCTATCGAATAGATCTCCCAGCTTATCCATATCCTCCAGCTCCCTAAAATCGCTGAGGCTCACCTCAAGCACGAACAGGAAGGGTATGTCCTCGGACCTCCGGAACACCTCACCCAGCGTTTCCCTCTCTTCCAAAAGGGTCTTCAGGTTAACGTTAAGAAAGAGAAGGATGCCGTCCTCCCTGTCCTTTACGAGAAGGATGTTCCTGTGCAGGGTTATAAGGTCCTGTGCAGGAGGAAAGAGCTTGGCTTCCGATCCGAAGAAGATCTCGTAACCTATGCGGTTGCTCTCTCTGTAAACTCCCATGAGCCGGATGGACATATCTCCTCCCGGCCCCTTCCCCAGCTTTAAAT
>JALWEK010000169.1 GCA_027014185.1 Aquificaceae bacterium | reverse complement strand
CCAGCTCCGTCTGCGTCTTCCTGCTCCTGCCTATTATCCCGTAGAGCTTCTCCCTGTCTATGCAGCCCTTTATCTCGGGTATGGTGGGGGGCAGGACCTTGGCGGAGAGAGGCCTCAGGATGTAGCCCTCGAGGCCGGACTCTTTCTCTATAAGTTTGAGCCTTTCCGGGGTCTGGCTCATGGGCCTCTGGTAGAGGACCTCTCCCGTCACCACGAAGTGGTAACCTTCTTTTTCCATTATCTCCTTGGCTTTCTTAAGCATGAAGATCCTACAGTCTATGCACGGATTGACGTTCTTACCGTAGCCGAACCTGGGGTTGAGGACTATGTCGTAGTACTCCTGAGAGATGTCCACTATCTCTAAGGGAACACCGAGACGGGCTGCCGCCTTCAACGCAGGATTGACATACTGCTGCCCGTCCTCCTTGGTAAGGCCAAGGCGCCTCTTGTGTTCGGTTATGCAGAAACCTGTGTAGAAGTGGAGGGCCTTGACCTCTATCCCCTGTTCCTGGACGAGGCGGACAGCTAGGGTGCTGTCGAGCCCTCCACTGAGCAGTGCGACAGCCCTGATATTACCCATTTTAGGTGCTCAGGAACTCGAACTCGCCCTGCTCTTCCTCTTCCTCCTCTTCGTAACAGTCGGGTATCTTGGCCGCTTCCTCTTCCCTTCCCTGCTTCATCAGGTAGTCCTTTATGGCAACGTGCAGGGTCTCGAGTCCGAGGTTGGTGCAGTGTATCTTCTGGGGTGGAAGTCCACCGAGCTCGTCGAATATGTCCTTGTATGTGAGGTTAAGGGCGTAATTTATGTCCTTGCCCTTTATCATCTCGGTGAGCTGGGAGCTGACCGCTATAGCCGAACCGCATCCGAAGGTTTTGAACCTAACGTCCTCTATAACGTCGTTTTCAGGGTTTACCTTTATGGTAAAGAGCATCGCGTCTCCACAGGCAGGGTTACCACACTGACCGACCCCGTTCGCATCCTCCAAGACACCAACGTTCCTAGGGTTCAAGAAGTGATCAAGAACCTTCTCGTTGTATTCAAAACTCATCTCAGCACCTCCATCTTAAGATTTTACAATTTTCATAATTAAATATCCTCTCACCGTCAGTCTCAGTTATGATGGAAGTCAATAGGTTAAAATATCTCGGGGAGTTATGGGAAGCCTTATATCCGTCAGAGACCTCTCCAGAGAGCAGGTGGAGGAGATCCTGGACATAGCAGGATCCCTTAAGAAGGGGAAAACGGAAAACCTTAAGGGAAGCGTTGTCTTGCTTTTCCTGGAACCCTCCACAAGGACGAGGATATCCTTCGAGAAGGCCTGCAGGGAGCTTGGACTTGAGACCTTCAGCGTCCTGGGGGATAGCAGCTCGATAGTCAAGGGTGAGAGCTTCTTCGATACCCTAAAGACCTTCGAAGCCTTGGGTTTTAGCAGTGTGGTGTTCAGGGTTCCCTTCGTCCTGTTTCCCTACGAGGGATTAGTAAGGGATATAGACCTTTCCCTAATAAACGCCGGGGATGGGACCCATCAGCATCCTACCCAAGGGCTTATAGATCTGTTCACGGTGAAGGAGGCTTACGGTGATATAGAAGGCCTCAAGGTCTTGTATGTGGGGGACATACATCACAGCAGGGTCTTCCGATCCGGAGCTCCCCTGTTCAGTATGTTCGGGGCTAAGGTATCGGTCTGCGGCCCCAGGACCCTGATACCGAGGGGTATCGATGTTTTCGACGTTGAGAAGGTCTTCGACAGTGTGGACGACGGTATAGAGTGGGCTGATCTCGTTATATGGCTCCGTCTCCAGAAGGAGAGGCAGAAGGAGAATCTGGTTCCTTCTGAAAAGAGCTACTTCGAGCAGTTCGGACTGACAAGGGAAAGGTACAAGAAGCTCAAGGGTTTCTTCATGCATCCTGGTCCTGTGAACAGGGAGGTGGACATCTCAGGGGATGTCCTTTACTCGGAGAAGTCTCTAGTTCTTAAGCAGGTGAGGAACGGTCTCTTAATAAGAAAGGCTGTCCTCAAGTGGTGCCTGGGATGAAGGTGAAGGTGGGTCTTGGCTTCGACTCCCACGAGTTCGAAGAAGGAAAGACCCTGTACCTTGGAGGCCTAAAAATAGACTTTCCCTACGGACTCAGAGGGCATTCGGACGGGGACGTGCTCCTTCACGCCGTAACCGACGCTATCCTCGGCGCCCTCGGTGAGCCTGATATTGGGGAGCTCTTCAGTGACAAAGATGAAAGATGGAAAGGGGCCTCCTCAAGGCTATTCTTAGAGGAAGCCCTCAGGAGGGTGAGGGACAAAGGGTATGAGATCTTTAACCTGGACTGCGTCCTGATAGCGGACGAACCGAAGGTATCTCCCCATAAAAGTGCTATCAAGGAAAGTCTCTCCAAACTCCTCGGGATACCGTCGGAGAACATATCGATCAAGGGTAAGCGGAGAGAGGGCTTCTGCGAGGCTAAGGGTATGGCCTGTATGTGTGTGGTTCTTTTGGGAAAGCTGGATGAGGGTTAATCTGGTTCTCTCGGGAGGTGCGGCGAGGGGGATAGCCCACATAGGAGTGATAAAGGCCCTTGAGGAGATGGGTTTTTCTATAAAGGCCCTGAGCGGCTCGAGCGCGGGGGCCATAGTAGCTGTGTTTTACGCGCACGGCTACACACCTGAGGACATGCTCAGCCTTGTTAAAAAGACAAGGTGGCTCTCCCTGTTCACACCCAGAATACCCCGAAGGGGTCTCTTCTCTCTAAGCAAGGCAGAGAGATACCTTGAGAAGCTCGTAGATGTCGGTAGGCTCGAGGACCTTGGTAGGAAGGTTTACGTCTGCGCTACAGATCTTTTGAGTGCCAGGCCTTTATACCTTGATAGGGGAGACCTGGTCCCCATACTTCTGGGGAGCTGCGCCCTTCCAGGAATATTCGAGCCTGTGAGATACGGGGATAAGGTTCTTATAGACGGAGGTATCATGAACAACCTTCCTGTGGAGCCCTTCGAAAGGTACAGGACACTCAAGATCGGCGTGGACGTGAACCCGATAGAGGAGGTTGAGGACGTTGGAAGCATAGTGAGCGTCCTTATAAGGAGCTTCTTTCTGGCTGTCCGGTCCAACGTGGACAAGAGAAAGGAGATGTGCGATGTTCTGATAACCCCGGACATAATCGGGTTCTCACCACTGGACGTTAGGAGGGCAGACGATCTTTACAGGCTCGGGTACGAGAAGACTATCCGGACCATGAGGAGGTTTCTGTAAGCTTTCCATTTTATACTTTTAGGTCTATACTATCCTCTTAAGGAGCTTGGGATGAAAGAGATACTGGTAACCGATGTCTCCCTGAGGGATGGTATTCAGAGCCTCCTCGCGACCCGTGTCAGGACCGAGGATATGATCGATGTCCTCGAGATCCTAGACAGGTGCGGCTTCTGGTCCCTCGAAGTGTGGGGAGGAGCCACCTTCGACGTCTGTCTCAGATTTCTCAAAGAGGACCCTTGGGAAAGGCTAAGAAAGTTCAGAGACGTGGCCAAGAACACCAAGCTCGAGATGCTCCTGAGGGGCCAGAACGTGGTGGGGTACAGGCACTACGCGGACGATGTTGTTGAGGAGTTCGTGAAGAGGGCCTACGACAACGGGATAGAGGTATTCAGGATATTCGACGCCCTGAACGACACGAGGAACATGAGAAAGTCAATAGAGACCGCCAAGAAGGTGGGAGGTATAGTTAAGGGGGTTCTGTCGTATACCATAAGCCCAGTCCACACGGTCGAGTACTACGTGAAGGTAGCGGGCGAGCTCGTGGATATGGGGATAGACATCATCTCTATAAAGGACCAGGCCGGGCTACTGTCTCCGAAGGTAGCCTACGACCTCGTTTCGGCCCTCAAGTCCGAGTTCCCTGACCATCCTGTCCATCTTCACACCCAGACCACGGCGGACCTCGCCGAGATGGCCCAGCTTAAAGGTATAGAGGCAGGGGCAGACATGATAGACACAGCTTTTTACACCCTTTCCTGTCAGACCTCCCACCCTCCCGGCGAGACGATGATATACGTCCTGAGGGAGTTCGGATACGAGGTGAAGGTGGACGCAGAGCTCTATAAAAAAGCTGGCGATATGTTTAAAGATGTGAGAGCTAAGTACAAGAAGTTCGACGTGCTACCTCCCTACCCCGACGTGGGCGTTCTCATACACCAGATCCCCGGTGGGATGATAACCAACTTCATAAATCAGCTGAGAGAACAGAACCTTGAGGAGAAGCTCGAGGAAGTCCTCGAAGAGGTAACAAGGGTCAGGGAGGACTTGGGGTACCCGCCACTCGTGACGCCCACCTCCCAGATAGTGGGAACCCAGGCCTTCATGAACGTTCTCCACGGTGAGAGGTACAAGGTTGTTACCAAGGAGACCAAGGACTACGTGAAGGGGCTCTACGGAAGGCCCCCTGCACCGATAAAGGAGGAGGTTCTCAGAAAGATCCTTGGCGATGAGGAACCTATCTACGACACGAGGCCTGCGGATCTCCTGGAGCCTGAGCTCGAGAAGGCTAGGGAGGAGGCCAAGGAGGCAGGGGCCCGTTCCGAGGAGGATGTTCTCTCCTACGTTCTCTTCCCTGTGGTGGCCAAAGAATTTTTCGAGTGGAGGGAGAAGGTGGAGAAGGGAGAGGCTCCTCCTGTTCCTATGGAGGAGATGGAGGCAGAGGCCTGTCCCGAAAAGGCACCGGCCGAGTTCAACATAACGGTTCACGGAGAGCAGTACCACGTTCAGATCGCGGGAAGAGGGGAGGAGACAGCGGGCGGCAAGACCTTCTTTATCAGGCTCGACGGCAGGCTTGAGGAGGTCATGCTCCAGCCTATAAGGGAAGTGGAGGTAACGGGTTCAGGATACGAGCTCTCCGAAGGCGCTCCGGTAACTCCTAAAAGACCGAAACCTCGGGACGTGGGAGACATAACCTCTCCAATCTCTGGAAAGGTAGTTAACATCAAAGTGAGCGTAGGTCAGGAGGTCAAGGAGGGTGATGTCCTCCTGGTTGTGGAGGCGATGAAGATGGAGAACGAGATCCACAGCCCCGTGGACGGAGTGGTCGAGGAGATACTCGTTCAGGTAGGGGAGAACGTGAACCCGGACGAGGTCCTTATAAGGATCAAGCCCAAGAAGAGATGATAAACCTGGCCCTTCCAAAAGGGAGGCTCTTTGAGGAGAGCGTAGATCTCCTGTTCTCCAAAGGTCTGATAGAAGAAAGGGTGGAGGAGGGGAGGAAGCTGACCATCAAGCTTGGAAACCTCACGCTGCTTTTGGTAAAGCCCTTCGACGTTCCAGTTTACGTAGAGAACGGTGCGGCGGATCTCGGCATATGCGGATACGACGTTTACCTGGAGCGGAGGCCGGACGTTTACAGATTTCTGGACCTAGGTATAGGCAGGTGCAGGATCTCGGTTGCGGGGAAGCCCGAGAGCAGGGAGAGGTACGACAGATGTTCTTACATAAGGGTAGCCACCAAGTACGTGAACATAGCAAAGGACTTCTTTTCAAAAAAAGGTGTAAAGGCTGAGATACTTAACCTGAGCGGGTCCGTGGAGCTGTCCCCCGTCCTGGGCCTTTCGGATTTCATACTCGACCTGGTGCAGACGGGAAGGACGCTTAAAGAGAACGGCCTTGTGGAAATAGAGGTTATCGAAAAGTCCACCGCCTGGCTGATAGGGAACAGGGCTTCCTTCAGGAACAAGAGGGAGGAGATACTCTCTATTTTGGAAAAATTGAAGACTACCAGTTGAACCAGAACTCGGCAATATAGTCAGTATAATCCTTAGCAGACTTCCTGTTTACCCTGTCCACGCTGAAGGTGATCCTGTTTCCAGTTCCCTTTATGTAGAGGTTGATTGCACCACCCACTGTGGTGGTATCCTTATCGTTGGAGGTCCTATCGTCGGATTTCGACCATTTAAAGGCTAAACCTGGTTTACCAAGGAGAAAGGCCTTATTGTATAGTATCTGCCCCTGTACAAGGTAACCTTTTACGTCCTTGTTCTTATTGCCTCCGAGATTCGTGTGATCCACGAACCCAGCCTGCAGGTTAGGGGTTATAGTACCGAGCTTTTTCTCCCACATGATGTCTATTCCGTAGGACTTCACTGTATTCCCCTTCACCTTTTGAGTGACGTACGCCGCCCCCAAGGTGAGCACATCCATCTTGCCCAGGTAAGTTTCTTTAAGGACGTATTTCTTCTCAGGTTTATATCCGAGAAATATGGGAGTAAACTGCAAGCGGACAGCGTAAGCCGAATCAACGTTGTTTGAAGAATCTTTATCGGTCGTGTCATATACGCCGACGTAGTACTTTAGGAGTCCGCCAGCCAATATCCCCCATGCAGTGGCACCAGTAGAATAAGCTCCACTCCTCTTGAGTTTGTCGTCTTTATTGATGGGGTTAGTGAACGCCTTCACCTGGTGCCCGTAATTAACACCCGTAGGTGTTAGGAAAGACCATCCGGATCTCAAACCCGAGTTCCTCTGGAAAGGAACCTTGTGCGCTCCAACATTGAACTTAAATTCCTTACTCAAATCAAACAACATGAACATATCCAGAATGTAAAACCTATAATTGTCCTTCGGGTTAAAATCACCCTGCCATACGAACTTAATATAGCGATGGATTTTAGCCTTACCCATAATCCTCCCATGAAGAACCTGAAAGTATAAATCCGACTTGTCAGAACCACTCCTTTTCCCAAAATATCCTGCTCTTATCTTAGACTTAAACTTGATATCGATGGCAGAGCCTCCTTTAGTCTCGATTTTTACTGCGTAAGATGCCCCGCTGGCAACAACTAAAGCACCAATAGTAGCTGGAAGAACCCATGCCTTCATAACCATCACCTCCTTTTGCTTTCTTCAAAACCTTTGACTATCGGTATCTCTTTTATCCTCGAGGCTTCGAGCATACCCCCCTCGTAAACCCAGACGAACCTCTTGCCCAGTATCGCCTTCATGACGAACCAGATGCCGCTTGAAACGTGGCCGGAACCACAGTAGGCTATTAAGGGTTTGTTTATGTCTATCCCTTTTTCCTCGAAGAGAGAGATAATATCTTCCTTCTCGAGGAGTGTATAGTAAGCCCCCTCCTGCCACACGAGTTCTCCTGTATCCAACCACTTGGCTCCCCTTATGTGTCCATCCCTCGGCATCCTTGGATCGTCGAACTCCCCCGTAAATCTATCTTCAGGCCTCGCATCCACGAGCTGGACCTCATCCAGGTGCTTGAGCGCATACAGGACCATCCCCGTGGACGCAAGGGTGAGAGGAGGGTTGTAATCCACGACGAACTTACTGGGCCTTAGCTTGAGCTCCCCCTTTTCAATGGGCTTACCTTCATCTATCCACTTGGCGATACCTCCGTTTAGGAGGTACACTTCCTTAACGCCCGCCCATACGAGCTGGAGTATAACTCTGGTGGCATCCGTCCAGTCCCTTAAACTTGAACCGCTACCGTAAACTACGACAGGAACGTCCTTTTTAATACCGAGCTTGGACAGAGCCCTGCCAAGCCTATCGTTAGGCAAGATAATCGCAGGTACGCCGTTTACTTTATGAGTAAGCTTGAGATAATCCACATTTATAGCAGTGGGTATATGCTCCTCTTTGTATCCCTTTCTACGTGCGTCTATTACTATTACCTTCTCCTTGTTCTGGATTTTCTCCCAGAGATCGTCTGTGGATATTAGGCCCACCTTGTAATCCTTTGGTATGCTCGGAAAGCTCCAAACTAAGGACATAATTGCGAAGAACGATAGGACAACGATCGAAAGCATGGGCTAAATGATAGTTGCCCCCATTGAGGTTGTGAAATACTTTTTCCCTATGACTGTCATATGTTAGAGTTATGAGCGTGGACATACAGAAGCTAAAGTACTTTGTGGCAGTTTACGAAGAAGGCAGCATAACCAAAGCGGCCCAGAGATGTTACGTATCGCAGCCTTACCTTTCAGCGGTTATACATGAGCTTGAGACCGTACTCGGAGTTAGACTCTTTGAGAGGGATAAGAGAGGAGTTAAGCCTACGGAAAATGCACGGAGACTTTATGAACACGCAAGAGAGCTGATAAGTAATTATGAGAAAACGATTTCATTTTTAACTTCAAAGAATTTCAGTGAAGAGCTATCAATAGGTTTCATGCCAACTCTAAGATCGGATCTGATGTACAGGATAGTCGAAGAACTTAGAAAAACTCTCGAGAATACCGTACTTAAAATAGTTGACTTTAAAGAAAAAGCCGATCTTAGGTTGGTATCGGACATATACGTGGAAAAAGGTGAAACTTTCCTGCCCCTTTGGAAGGAGAACATGGT
>JALWEK010000168.1 GCA_027014185.1 Aquificaceae bacterium | reverse complement strand
TCCCACCCCCCTCAGTTTATTAAGTATATCCCTGTTCTCCACCCCCTCCGCAAGCGAAAGGGCGTTGAGGGATTTGGAAAGTCCAACTATTGTGTTTACGACCCTCTCGGCCCTCTCGTTCTCAAGCATAGGAATGACGAAGTCCTTATCTATCTTTATCTTGTCCACCTCGAACTCTAGGAGATAGTTCATTGAAGAGTAGCCCGTTCCGAAGTCGTCGATAGCCACCTTTATGCCGAGCTCCCGCATCCTGTAGAGTATCTCCTTAGTTCTCTCCGGCTCGCTCATGGCCGTGCTCTCGGTTATCTCGAGTATGAAGCTGTCTTCCTTAAAGTTGTGAGACCTCAGGACATCCCGTATCTTGCTCGGCAGCTCCTCGTCCATAAACTGCTTCATGGAGAAGTTGACGCCCAGGAATATAGGGTATCCCTCCGAGTGAAGCAGGGATAGGTCCCTCACGGCCTGATTGAGCACGCAGCTGCCAAGGTCGAGTATAAGGCCCGTGTCCTCAGCTACGGGTATGAACTCGGAAGGCGATAGGGTCCCCATCTCCGGATGTTCCCATCGCGCCAGAGCCTCCACACCCACCAGCTTCAGATCGGAGAGCCTGAAGACAGGCTGGTAGTAGGGAACTATCTCGTTGTTCTTTATCGCCTCCCTAAGGGACGTTTTCAGAACTGCCATCTGGGCTATCTCCCTATCCACCTCCTCCGAGAAGAAGGCTACCTGTCCCGGTCCAGCCCTGCGGGCGTTGGAAAGGGCTAGCTCTGCCTTCCTCACCAGGTCCTCAGCAATCTCTCCATCCCGAGGAAATAGAGAGATACCCATGTTTATCTCCAGGTATATACCCTTCCCGCCGACGCTCACCGGTTCTCTGAAAGCTTCCTTGATCTTCTCCACAGCCCTGTTGAGCCCCGAGATGCTCTTTATGCCTGCAAGAACTATACCAAACTCGTCCGCCATGAACCTGCTTATTATGTCTCCGCTTCTGAGCGTTCTGCTCAGCCTTCTGCCTATCTCCTTGAGTACTTCGTCACCCACCCTTATCCCGTACGAGGCGTTTACCTCCCTGAACCTGTATATGTTGAGCACCGCCACACCTACCATCTCCTTCCTCCTTCTGGCCAGATCCAGGGTCTCTTTAAGCTTCTCGAGGAAGAGGAGCCTGTTGGGAAGTCCGGTAAGGGTATCGTAGTAGGTCACGCGCAGAAGCCTCTCCTGGAGCTCGACCCTCTCGGTTACATCCCTCGCGCTCACGATGGCCCCTTCAAGGCCAAGTTCCCTCCAGTTCTCGGGCAGAAAAAACCTAGACTCTACCCAGTGGTAACGGTTTTCTCTATCCCTTATCCTGTATTGGAATGTGAAAACCCTTCCCGGGCTCTGGAAGACCTTCCTGTGAACGTCTATAAGCTTCTCCCTGTCCTCGGGATGGGCAAGATCGAAGAACCTTTCCCCGCTGAGTTCTTCAGGCCTGAAGCCGAGCATCCTCTCGAGGGCGGGGCTTATATACCTTGGTTCACCATCTTTATCGACCACGATCACCAGGTCGGTTAGGTTAGAGAGGATGAGTTCGAACCTTTCCTTCTCCTTCCTTAGCTTCTCCTCCAGCTCCCTCTCGTGGGTTATGTCTATACCTACCGCGAGCCCGTAGCACTTCCCCCTGAACCTGACCGTATCTGCAAAGAGCCTCGCTATCTTCTCCCTACCATCTTTGGTTATTACCATGAGATCCGTGTAGAGTCTGGGAACATTCTCACAGTTTATCCTCCTCCTTACTATTTCCTTCACCTCTTCCCTGTGCTTGGGATGGACTACCTCCCACACGTACATACCCTGGAGCTCTTCCAAGGAGTAGCCGGTAAGCTCTAAGGCTGTCGGGTTTGCGTATATGAACCTTTCACCGTAGATGAATATCGCCGCAGGGGAGTTCTTCACAAGGGTCTCAAACAGCTCCTGCTGTTCCTTTACCTCCGTTATGTCGGTCCAGTAGCCAGCCACCCTGTAAGTGTCTCCAACCCTGTCCACAACCCTAGCGTAGGCCTGTATCCAGATGTAGCTTCCGTCCTTCTTCCTGAACCTGTAAGAGTGGAGCACCTCACCTTCCTTTGTGAGTACATCCATGTTTCTGAGAGCCCTCTCCCTGTCGTCGGGATGAACCTTCTCGGTCCACCAGCTCGGTTCTATATCTTCAGGGCTCCAGCCCAGTATCCTTTCGACGTTCGGGCTCACGTATATGAGCTTCAACGGATGTGGCGGCTTCGCCTCCACAAGGTATAGAACGTACGGGCTCTTCTCCAGGAGAAGACTCTGGAGAAAGCTCAACTCCGCTCCTTCAAGGAATTTGGAGACCACCCTGGAAACCTCTCCCAGGAGCTTTAGCTCTTCCTCCGAGAGCTTTTTCCTCTCCTTAAAGAGAAAGCCGATCACGCCCCAATCCCTTTCCCCCACCTTTACGGGAACACTCACGCCACTCCTGGCCCCCGCCTCCTTTACGAACTCGGGTATCTCGAACCTGCTTTCAGAGAGGAGATCCTCGCTGAAGACTATCTTCCCCTCCTTCAGCGTGTAGAGAGCTTTGGAGTTGCCCTTAACCTCCGTATCCTCGAACCCTTCCAAACCCTTCTGAAACTTAAGACGGAACGAATCATCCCCTTCGAACCTAAGGACCTTGTAGAAGTCAGCTCCGAGGAATTCCGAGACCCTGTCTCCAACGCTCCTGAGAAATTCGTCAGGATCCTTACAGCCCAGCCCCTCTAGACAGAGGTCGAGTAGGGTTCTGTAAAGCTCCATGTAACTAAATTTTATCGCTTCCAGCTAAGATTCCTTGAGTAAGCGGTTTACCCTTCAGGCTATCGGGAGTGTGTGCGTTCTGATTATTTCAAGCTGAAATACTGAGATCGGAGACATCTTCAAACTCCATGTAGGCGTGCAGGTATGCGATGAAGTCTGCTAAAGTCCTTATACGGAACTTCCCTTCTTTAAAGAGCTTTCTAACTTCCTCGGCGAGCTTTCGGTAGTCTATCTCCCTGTGGAGAGGGACGCTTTCAGCTTGATCCTAGAACTCCTTCCACGTCAGCTTCCTCTCCTGTCTATCCCTGCTCCCCGCAGGTCTTCCTACCTTTACTTCGTGTTCCCAGAGCCACGAGAGGTCGTATTCTGGTTCGCACTTATCTTCATCTTCTGCTAACGCTTCTCTGACTTCCTTTATCGTGATTTTCTCCATCTCCGGCTTTGGGCGGGGAAATATGTCCTCTACTTGGAGCTTTATAAGTTTTGTAGAGGCTTCAAGAAACCTCCCTGCCTCTTTAAAGTATGCCTATTCTTTAAGGTCTTCAGCCTCTTTCCTGAACAGTTCTATCAGGTATCCGAGGTCTATGTCAAAGGGGTCAAGGTTCCCTTCTTCTATCTACCTGATAAGAAGCTCGTAGGGAGAAAATATCTGAGTTCCCTTCATTTGAGAATTCTCCTTAACTCGGCAGGAGTGATTATCTTTATACCCTCGATTTCCCCGACGGAGATAAGATCGTCATCTCCGCTGACTATATAATCCGCCCTGCCCGATACCGCACACTCCAGAAACTTAATGTCATCTCTATCTCTGCATATTTCTCTATTCACTTCTACAATCTTATTTACCACTTCTGCATAGGGCAGGATCTCAGCGTAAATAAGGAAGTCTATTTCTTCATCCTCAAGACCGAATTTGGGATAGTGCAGGACCTTTACAAGCTCCTTGAGTGTGTCTTCAGAAAAGAGGAGCCTGAGCCTTCCGTCTTTCCACGCCTTTCGGATGAATTCAAGCCTACCCCCAAATAGAAGGACTGATAGGATAACGTTAGTGTCCAGGACTACTCTGAGCTTCTTCTTGCCCACTTTACCGCTTCCTTGACGTCCTTCTCTGTCAGTCCGGTTCTTTTTATCTTCTCCCTTATCTTTTCTATGGTCAGGTTTGACGGCACGGCTTTAACAGGTATAAGAACTATCCTGTCCTCTTCCGCCCTTACTTCAAAGTACTCCGCCGAGGGAAACCTTTTTAGGACTTCTTTAGGAAGTGTGATCTGGTTTTTGGAGGTTTTCTTCACTAGCATGTCTTACCTCCTTACATTTGGAAAGTAAGGAAATATTGCCCCATGTCAAGGAGATCTACCGCTTGTGTTTTGTATAACCTCTTGTAATTTGTTTTGCATGAGATGCAAACCTTCTCATACGCTAGTTCCACGACGAGATTCCGAAGAAAAAGAGAAGCTCACACTTGCAAGCGCACAGGTAGTTTCAGGAGGGTACCGCTATGGGAATGGAAAAGCTTTTCTCAGTTCTCTTGCTGAAGTCCAGTATTTCTACCGCAACCACGTTATTCTTATCATCATAATCTATCACTATGTTGCCTTCGAGATGCTCGCTCTCAACAGGTGAAGTTTCTCTGAGCCTTATGTAAAGAATGTCTGCTTTTGAGTCGTATTCCACTCGCATAGTCCTTTTTATCAAAGAATAATGTAAGCACTAATATGCCATCTTGCACGTGCTCAACTATAACTTTGAAGCAGTACCCCTCAATTTTCTTAATTCTCCACTCTCTTGAGGGATTGTACGGGTCGGGTATTATGAGGTCCGGGTTTTCTATTGCCTGTATTACCGTATCCCTGGTTATTTTCACAGGAGCTGCCTTCCTTCTTTCCTCAAAGCACTTCCAGAAGTGTTCGGAGAATTCTATTTTCACAATAACTATCCTAATGTCCGCAGTGGGGATTTTCACAATCAAAAGGGCTTTAAGTGATTTGGGAAGTGTGCCTTAATCCCATTACAAAACACAACCCTTTGGTTGTTCTTTCCCACCGCCTGATAGCAACCTTCCGAGTAGCTCGTGAACCTGAACACGGTCCTGCAAGCTGAGCTGAACAGGGTTCTGTTTACCTGAGGATTGTCAATTATTAGCTTTCCGCCTTCTGCTTTCCATACATAATTGCTCTTTAGATAGTCCTTCCTGGCTACGTCGTAAAATGTAAACTTCTCCGTTCTGGGACAGGTAAACATACATCCTTCCACCGGAGACTACACACCCGAAGTTAAAGGGCTTTGTGGAATTTATCTCCCAGTATCCTTCCATATCAGGAACTTCTACATATCCCCCTGCATAGAGCTGTGTAGTTCCCGGAGGATGTCCGAGGAGCGAGTTTATCACTCTTGATTGAGTATTCATAACCTCCCCGAGTCTTCTCTGTCCTATCAGGGCTATAAAGGTGAATAGAAAAGCCACTACCACTATCTCAAGGAAGGAGCCTGTCTTAAAGAGGGGGAAGGAAATCCTCGGGTAGTAATCCGAGGTGTAGGGTATCCCGAGGGGCGTGAGGGCGTCCGCTACAAGATGGGAGATGTAGCCTATACAGAAGGACAGGAGCAGGTAGGAGAAGGGAAAGTCAAGGAATAGAGGCGAGGAGAGACCTACGACAGCAAGGACAGGTATGAGGTAGGCATGGTGTGTAAAGCCCCTGTGGGCGTTCCAGAGCGTTCTCCTTCCCTTCCTCCCCCAGCTCCAGATGAGGTCCTTATCGGAAAGTATAGCTCCCAGGAGAGTGGAGACAGGTTCAAGTTTCAGAAGGAGTGCGAGAGACAGAGCTACGGTTATAATGCCCGGCTTTGGTCATAACAGCTCCCTCAACTTCTCCATCATTTCAAGAACCTCCTTTTCTTCCACCTCAAAATACCTCTCCGTGCTCCTTCCTCCGGAACTTCCCGGAAGCTGAACATACCACTTCCTATTTTCTCCCCTGCACACACGATAGAACTCCTCTTCCCATGCATCCCATATTTCCAGAATGCAGTTAGAAAGCTGAGGGGCTCCGAACCATACTACCTTTCCGCTCTTGGCAAGCTCCTCCACAAGCCTTTTCACCTGATCCCTCTCTTTTCCTTTAAAGCTCACGGAAAGGTATCCCTTTTCTGCCCAGATCTCCACGTCCAGGTAGTCGAACTTCTCTCTGTTTTTCCACCTCCACGCCTCATCAGCCATCATGAAGGCAAACCCGAGGGCAAAAAAACCGAGGAAGAGCTTGTGTCTCCTCTTCATCTTTTTCCCTTACAGCTTCTCCAGTATCACCTCCATTTCCATTTCCTTCTCCGCCTCCATATACACGTTCATAGTTGTTGATATTTTTGAATGCCCCACCCACTCCGCTATCAGGTTCACGGGAATTCCCATCGTAGCAAGCTTCGTTATGTAGGTGTTACGAAACCTGTGGGCGTTTACCTCAAGCTCATACCCCTTTTCCTTCAGCTCCTTCTCCAGACTCCAGAAGAACCTCTTGGCTGTGCCCTGCTTAAGAATAAGTGTTTTTGTGCTTTTGGGGTATTTGATGGTGTAGGTAAATATGGGGTCATCAGGCTGTAACTGAGACAGCCACTTTTTCCATAAAGTCTTCCACTCCGGGCGGAAGTATATTAAAGCTTCCCTCTCTTTGCCGAACTTCCTTTCCCTCACGTGTACAGTCCATATCTCTTTTTCTTCTCCCTCCTCTGTAAGGACTTTCTTAATCTTGATGTCCTTCTTTCTGACATTCAGAGCCTCTGCAAGTCTCAGTCCCGAGCTTACAAGGAATATGGTCAAAAGGTAGTAGATGGGATGTTTAGGCTCAAAACCCTTTAAGGTTCCCCTGATTGCGGAGAGGATAGTCTCAAGCTCGTTGTCCGAGTAATACTTCTTCTTTTTAGTGCCCTGCTTTTTCTTTGCCCTGTATATGTCCGTAAGGGCTTCGCTGTCAAATTCTACCGAATACCCCCTTTGCCTTAACCATCTATAGAACTGCCTTACAGCTTTCAGGATTTCCCTTATAGTGCTTTCTTTAAGCTCTTTCCCCTTAAGGTGTTCGTGGAACCTTATAAGTTCCCTCCTGTCAAGGTCTATAAGGTCATCTGTGTAAGAGGTAAGGTGTTTAAGGAGGTGCTCCTTAGTCTCTATCGTCTTGGGGTCTCTTATCTTTTTCAGTTCCTCAAGGTAGCTTTCTATCAGCCAGTCCATGGGTCAAGCCGGTATGAGCTTGAGGGGTATTTCTGCAGGTTCGCCCTTGAACCTTTCGGTGAAATGCTCTATCTCTATACCCACCACCTTTCCCTCTTTATCGTAATCAAGAACAATCCCCTCCATTACCTCTTCCGACTCCACACTCGACACGTCAATAAGTTCTATGTAAAGAGTGTCGGTATCAGGGAAATACTGCACCTTCATCCTTCAAAGTCTAGATATTCTCTTGCTCTCTTCTTCTACAGAAGAACGAATAGTCCAGAACAAATAAATCAAAGAGGCACCCATGACGAGTATGCCTGCAACCGCTATCACATCCCTAACGTCCATCTCCTTCCTCCATCTTTTTAATAATGTCCATGATAGAAAAATGCAAGCGTAAAATAGCTCCGAGCAGAACTACGGAGGCAAATAAACCTACAACGAAGAGAAAAATTCTTAAACTTTCCAAACCGCTGACAATCAACCCGGCAAGACCTCCTATCAATGCAAAGAACCCTGTTAACGACCACCCTATAAGTTTTTCGTAGTACGCTTTTCGTTCCTTCAATTATAACTTTATAACTGTTTAAGCCAAAGAGTAACTCCTTTTGCCTGTTTCCCCCAGAATCTGCTATTCGAAACCTAGAATCAGCTTTAATTTCTCCATGGTTTCTTCCAGCATTTCCGGTGAGCACTTCTCTATAAAGTTCGCTTTTCTGGCTCTCCAGTCCAGGCTTCTCACCTGATCGGACAGAATGACCCCGCTTATCTTTGTCCCATTTACAGGAACTTCAAAGGGATAGCCTTTAGCTTTTGAGGTTATTGGAACAAATATACCGAGGGAGGTTTTCTCGTTGTACTTTTTCGGACTTAAGCATAAAGCCGGTCTCCTTCCTGCCTGCTCATGCCCCGTTTGAGGATTAAAGGTAAGCCACACTATATCTCCTCTATCGGGCACGTATTTACCAGGCTTCATTTCCCTCCCTTCCGCCCCAGTCAATCTCATTATGGACGTTTTCGGGAGTTATTCTATCCAGCAGATTATCCAGATCTCTGCTTCTTTCAGGCTTAATCACTATTCCTTCTCTGCTTATCTCAATAATAAGTTCTGAACCCCGATGTAGATTCAACAGCCTGACTATATCTGCAGGAATCCTCACTGCCATACTGTTTCCCCATCTTTGAAGTTTTGTTCTATACATCATTTATTCAGTATATACGAAAGTAGATACAAAGCAAGACATAATTTTCTTCCTGGGGGGGTCCGGGATAGGTTTTACAAGGCCTGACAAACACCACAATTCCCGATTCAAGTATGCCCTCAGTCAAATCCAGCTCTCTACCCTCAGCTCTTTTAT
>JALWEK010000167.1:8043-8380 GCA_027014185.1 Aquificaceae bacterium | reverse complement strand
AGCTAGTTGCCTTCACCACCGCCCCCTTCGTTCCGGGGAAGGCCAGAGGCGACACCCCGTCTTCGGTTATCTCGTAGCGCTTGTACTCATCACCGCCCGTCCAGAGCTTAGGTTCCTCTACCGCCCTCTCTCTATCTATTTTTGCGAGGAAGTAGCTCTCTCCCAGATGTTTGTCTCCAAGTATCAGGACGGGGACCTGGAACCTCCACGCTAAGTTCATGGAGTCTCTGGTGAGCCTGTAGGCTTCTTCGGGCGTTCCGGGTGCGACGACCACGCGGGGAAAGTCCCCGTGTCCTGCAAAGGTAACGAAAAGCAGATCGGACTGGGCGGTGTAGGT
>JALWEK010000167.1:0-8033 GCA_027014185.1 Aquificaceae bacterium | reverse complement strand
GGTTGGAACCCCCGTGCTGGGTCCAGTCCTCTGGGCCTCGTATATGACCATAGGCGTTTCACTCATGCCCACCAGGCTCAGCGTCTCTGTCATAAGGGCGAAACCCCCTCCAGACGTTCCCACCATCGCCCTCTTGCCGGCGTAGGCCACTCCCACAGCCATGTTTACCGCACCTATCTCGTTCTCCGGATGGATTACCTTTATGCCGAACTCGGACTTTCTCTTGGCAAGGTAGTGAAGGACCGGTGAGGCCGGGGTCATCGGGTAGGTTATGTAGAATTCAAGGCCACCATCAACCGCCCCGAGGGCTATACATTCGTTACCGGTGAGTATCTCCCCCTTTTTGTCCCCTATCCTCCCGACCCGAAATCTCGTGGGGACGGAGCCGTAGGCTTCCCTGTATATGCGTTCGTTCTTCTCTCTCTGGGGAAGGCTAAGAATAAGAGGGAGACCTTCCTCTAAAGGGATCCCTAAGAGCTTGAGGACGACCCCAAGGATCGAGGAGCTCTTGAAAAAGCCTGGAGCTACCTCCTTAAAGGGAGCCTTTATAGCTCCCTCGAGGTTTTCCTTCTCGTTTATCACCCACAGGCTATCCTCTTTAACGTCCTGGAGGTGAGCTTTTATGCTTCTTCCGTCGGTTGCCACTACGATGTCGGCCTTCCTGTCCACGCTGTAGACCGGTTTATCGGAGAACCTCAGGCTAACGAAGTTATGTCCTCCCCTTATCAGAGAAGGGTAATCGACGTAGCCGAAAACGTAGTAGCCCATGCCCGCAAGGACGCTCGCGAGCATCCTCCCAGCTTCCTTTATTCCCGCACCCGCCTTCCCTCCGATCAGTATCGTTTTGTCCATACGAATATCTTAATCCTTCGACCGCCATATATGTAGGTACCAGTAAACCGGCATGGTGAAAATGGATCCCACTATCAGCAGGAACGCCCAGAAGGCCTTGCTTTCCCTGTTCATACCCTTGTTCCCAAAGAGATGGATCAGGTAGAAGGCCAGTAGAAGACCAGTGTAGAGGTACATGAAGAAGTGGAGTGCGGTAAAGTACAGGAACCAGTCCGGAGCCTGGGGAGACATGGGATCGGTTGTGAAAACGATCCTGAGGGGTGTAAGGAGGACGATGAGTATATATACCAGGGGAAAGATCGTGGCTACACCTAAGGCTACCTTCTGGCCTTTAGTCATCCTTTCACATAGCCGGCGGCGGGACTCGAACCCGCGACCTAGGCATTACGAGTGCCTCGCTCTGCCGACTGAGCTACGCCGGCTGGGTTTAATTAATAGTATATTATGAGTAAAACTTCTTGCTTATCTGGGCCAGCTCCTCTCCGCAGTTCACGTCTTCTCTGTCTATGTACTCCTTCTGCTTCTGTATGGCCTCCTCTCCTGTAACGAGATCTTTAAGATCCCTCTCTAAGTTCGTCGGTTTCACCTTAACTATCCAGCCCTTGCCGTAAGGATCTTCGTTTATAAGTTCCGGGTTGTCGAAGAGCTCCTCGTTCCTCTCTACAACCTCACCCTCTATAACTGCGGGGATAGGTCCCGTCCACTTACCGCTCTCGAGGGAGGCGTAGGGTTTACCCTTGGGGACGTGCCTCCCCGGCTTCTTTATCCTTATGTTTATTATCTTCCCAGCTCTCGCCTGGCCTATGTCGGTAGCTCCGACGGTTACCGTCCCATCTTCGTTTATCCTGAACCAGACCTGGTTCTCTATGTCGTAGTAGAGATCTGGGGGGAGCTTACACCCTCTGTAAACGACCTCCTCTGCCATTTTCTACCTCCTGAGTTAAGAACCTCTCAGAAAGAGTATTTTACAGGAATGCTCTAAGGTAGATATGAAGCTGTAAGCCCTGTGAAGCTCATCTGCGGACGAGAAGACCCCGTGGCCCCTAACGACCACAACTGGGAGATCTCTGAGAACCTTGGATGCTTCCCTGGCAAGCTCCTCCGAAGCTGAGGGCCTTCTTAGCTCAAGGACGGGAACCTCTCCCAGTATCTCCCTTCCCTCCGAGTCCACAGGTTGGATCAGTTCCTTCTCGTAGGAGAGGAGCAAGGTGTACGTGGGGTGGGCGTGTACCACCGCGGGCTTATTAGTTTCAAGGATTATCCTTCTGTGGACCGGAAGCTCCACGGATGCCCTCCTGTCAAGGATGTGTTCTTTCTTTAGAGACAGGCAGATTATGTCTTCTCTGGACAGATAACCCATATTGGATCCTGTCCTGGTTATGAAGAGCTTGTCTTCGAAAGCTCTGCTTATATTTCCAGAGCGTGCGCTCACCAGCCCCTCCTTAAAGAGGAGCCTTCCTACCTCGATAATTTCCGAGTAGATGTACTCCATCAGAAGCCGAGCTCTTTCACCACGGCGTTCATCTCAGGCGGGACCGTAACGGGTTCCTCGCACACCTTTATCGCGGTGTCGGGGTCCTTCAGCCCGTTCCCCGTAAGGGTGCAGACAACGACCTCTCCTCCCTTAAAGAACCCCTCCCTCGTGAGCTTTATCAGTCCAGCAACGCTGGCGGCCGACGCAGGTTCACAGAAAACCCCCTCGGTTGAGGCTATCGTCTTGTAGGCGCTCAGTATCTCTCCATCGCTCACCATGTCTATACGCCCACCCGATTCCTCCGCAGCCTTGAGGGCGTTCTTCCAGCTGTACGGGTTACCTATCTTTATGGCGGTCGCAACCGTCTGGGGGTTTTTTATGGGGTAGCCCTTCACTATGGGTGCCGCTCCCTCCGCCTGCCATCCCATCATTTTCGGGAGCTTCTCTATCCTTCCGGCCTTCTTATACTCCTTGTAGCCTTTCCAGTAGGCGGTTATGTTCCCCGCGTTCCCAACGGGGATGAAGTGGTAGTCCGGTCCGTCCCCGAGGACGTCGCAAACCTCGTAGGCTGCGGTCTTCTGCCCCTCTATCCTGAAGGGGTTTACGGAGTTAACTATCTCAACAGGGTACTTCTCTCCTATCTTCCTCACTATGTGGAGGGCATCGTCGAAGGTCCCCCTGACCGCGAGGACCTTTGCCCCGTATATCATCGCCTGGGAGAGCTTACCTATCGCGACCGCCCCCTTCGGAAGCAAAACGTATGCCCTGAGACCTGCCCTCGCAGCGTAGGCTGCCGCCGAGGCGGATGTGTTTCCGGTTGAGGCACAGATCACAGCCTCCTTACCGGCTTCCACGGCCTTTGAGATCGCTAAGGTCATGCCCCTGTCCTTGAAGGAGCCGGTAGGGTTCAAACCCTCATACTTGAGGTATATCTTTCCCCTGAAGCCTATAGCTTTTGCAAGGTTCGGAGCCTCTATAAGGGGCGTGTTCCCCTCCAGGAGGGTTACGACAGGTGTCTTGTCTGTGACGGGGAGGAATTCTCTGTACTGGTTTATGATTCCCTGCCAAGAACCCATAACACGCTCTTAATTATAACCCTGAAATGTTGGAAAATATTAGACTCTATGGAAAAGGCGCCCTTCCTACTCTCCTACTCCCTCGTGATAGTGTCGGTTCTAATAGCCTGGAAGGAGGGACTTAAAAACGAGAAGGAGATACTCCTCTCTTCCCTCCGAACAGCCCTCCAGCTCGTTCTCCTTGGATACATACTCAAGTACCTCCTCAAGCTGAGCTCCCCTCTGGAGCTGTTTTCCGTGATCCTCGGCATGGCCTTCATATCTTCATTCATCGCATACGAGAGGATAAAGCACAGAGAAGTGCTCCTCACGAGCCTTCTCTCCATAACAGCTTCTACACTCGCAACCCTGCTCCCTCTAATGCTGATAGGTCTCCTCAAACCCCAGGCCCATCAGCTCATACCCTTCGGTGGTCTGATAGTGGGGAACACCCTCAACTCCATAACACTCGCCTTCGACAGGTTCCTCGGCGAGGTAAGGAACAGGATAGAGGAGATAGAGGCGAAGGTCGCCCTGGGAGCGAGCTTGAGGTTCGCGATGAAGGAAGCCTTTGCAGACAGCCTGAGAACCTCTCTAATCCCCAAGATTAACTTCATGAAAGCGGCCGGTCTCGTCCACATACCGGGAGTAGCGGTCGGAATGCTCATGGCGGGGGCGGATCCCATGAGGGCGATACTCTTTCAGATAGTTATACTCTACGCCCTCGTCTTTGCAGGGCTTTTAGGAAGCGTAGTTATGCTCTACACGAGCTACAGAACAGCTCTTAGCCTGATAGCTAAGAGGTATTAGCACTGCCCGAGTTCTGACCTGCCTGCTTGTAGGGAACGGGGATGTACTGAACGGAAGGAGGCTGTGCGCCTACGGGTTGTTCGTAGAGTTCCATGAGTGCATAGACTTCCTCGGGAACTTCCGTTTTGACAGGCAGCCCGAGCTCCTTCAGGTACTCGGTCGTGAGGGGGTAGTCGTGGGTGAACTTCCCGACCGCCAGCTCCTCCGCTATCCTCTCAGCCTTCTCCATTCCCTTCGAGGTGAGGAGGTTCGTCAGATAGGTCTTCATCTGCTCTATCGCCTTCTTGGAGACGTCCGCAAGAATAAGGGTCTGGTCGTCTATGTCCTTTGGCTCTTTCTGTTCCAAGACCTTCAGTATGGAGGCTGCGGGCATCTGCCCTATCTGGGGATCTACGGGCCCAAGGACGGCGTTGGGGTCCATTATTATCTCATCCGCCGAGAGGGCTATTAAGGTTCCTCCGGACATCGCGTAGTGGGGGACTATGACCCTCACGGGTGCTTTGTGCTTTGCGAGGGCGTTCGCTATCTGGGTTGCCGCGAGGGCGAGCCCTCCGGGTGTGTGAATGATGAAGTCTATGGGCATGTCATCAGGCGTCATCCTTATAGCCCTGAGGACCCTCTCCGAGTCCTCTATGTTTATGAATCTGAATATGGGTATCCCGAGGAAGCCCATCGCCTCCTGTCTGTGGATCATCGTGATAACTCTGCTCTTCCTCTTCTCCTCTATCGTCCTTATGGCCGCCTCCCTCGCCCTCTGGAGGGACATCTTCTTGAACCAGGGGCTCAGTATCAGGAAGAAGATGAACATAAACCAGAGAAGGTTGAACATGTAAGAAAAGGGATCGTAAGCGGGCATCTCCCTACCTCCTTGAAAGGCATTATAATACATTGCCCGTGAGGAGATTGAGCTTCTTTTTACTGCTAACCCTTGCTGTTGTACTGCTCTTCTCCTGTGCAAAGCCCAAGGTTAAGCTGAGCTACGTAGAACCTCCAAAGGAGTACAGGGGAAGCATAAGGAAGATAGCGGTCCTACCTTTTGAGAGCAGAAGCCTGGACGGGCGGCTCTTCTCTGCAGAGGTATCGGCGGAGCTCCTTAAAGTTAAGGTGGACGGGGAACCTTACTTCAAGCTGGTGAGCAGGGCTGAGATAGACAGGGTCCTCAGCGAGCTTAAGTTCTCCTCAAGCGGTCTGACAGAAGAGTCCGCAAGGCTCGGAAGGCTTCTCAAGGCGGAGGGCATACTCACGGGCGTGCTTGAAGTTTCCAAGAACGTTGTTCCATACAGGGAGAAAAGGTTCAGGTGTGTGAAAACAGAAGGTTCAGGTCTTATAAAGAAGTGCGTGCAGTCTGTGGAGTACTACGTAAGCTGCAGAAGGTACGAGCTTGAGCTCCTCATGATCCCAAAGCTGATAGATGTGGAAAGGGGCGAGATAGTTTACTCGAAGAAGATCCTCAAGAGAGTGAGCGACAGATACTGCAGTGACGAAGGAAGATCTGTTCCGAGCTTTTCCTGGATGCTGGAGAGGGCCACAGCGGAGGCGATAAGGGAGCTCGTTGAGGATATAGCCCCTCATCGGGTAAGCGTAGTAGCAGAGTTCATAGACGACGATGAGGGGATAGGAGACAGGAAGTCCTTTGAGAGGGCTATTGACCTAGCCAAGGAGGGGAAGATATCGGAGGCATGCGGTATTTTTGAAAGCCTGAGGGAGAAAACCTACGCCCTCCTTTACAACAGGGGACTGTGCGCCGAGCTTGAGGGAGATCTGGACAGGGCTTTAGAGCTCTACACGGAAGCTCTTTCGCTCAGGAGAGAAGAAAGGGTAGAGGAAGCCCTCCGCAGACTGAAAGCCAGGAAAGGAGGGTTATAATATGCGAGATTATCTGCCGGAGGGAAGCACATGATCGGGGAGGGTTCTGCCGGTGGGAAGATAATATATGAAGACGGAGATCATAAGTTTATCTGGCTTGGATGGGAGGAAAATGAGGAGGAAGGGCTCGTTCAAACGAACCAGTATCTGATAATCAACAAGGATGTTGGGATTCTCCTCGACCCAGGCGGGGCCCATGTATTTCCGAGGGTAGTTGCAGAGACAGCCAGGTTTATACCTCTTGAAAAAATAGAGTACATATTCTACTCCCATCAAGATCCAGATGTGAGTTCGGGTCTTCCCCTCTGGCTCTCTGTAACCCCTGCCAAAGTTTACATATCCAAACTCTGGGTCAGGTTCGTTCCCCACTTCGGGAGGGCAGATGTGTCAAGGGTAGAGCCCATAGAAGACAGGGGAGGCAGCATCACCCTGCCGACCGGAGATATTCTGGAGTTTCTGCCGGCTCATTATCTCCATAGCACCGGCAACTTCTCAGCCTACGATCCGAGATCGAGGATACTCTTCTCAGGGGACATAGGGGCGGCCGTCTTTCCCCACGGGAAGAGGTATCTGTTCGTGGAAGACTTTGAGACCCATAAGGATCTCATGGAGGGCTTTCACAGGAGGTATATGAAGAGCAACAGAGTCTTGAGGAAGTGGGTGGACCTCGTGAGGAAGAAGAGCCCGAGGATGATAGCGCCTCAGCACGGGGCTATATTCGACCAAAGAACTGTAAACGACTTCCTATCGTGGCTTGAAAGTTTAAAGTGTGGGGAGGATTTGCTCGACGAGATATACGGGGGGTAAATGGTGTTCTTTAGAGTTAGAAAAAAGGGGGAAGAGCGAGGCAAACAATACACCTATGAGGCAGTTAAACCGCTCTCAGATGCATTCATAAACTGCAACGATAGGATAGCAATCCTTGGGAGGGCGAACAAACTGCTCAGCTCTATTGTACCTAAGGTCAAAGAGAGGATGGATAGTATATCTACAGCTATTGAAGAATTTTCAGCAACACTAAGTATGCTGAACTCCAATATAGGTGCTTTGAACAACGAGGTGTCAGAGATAAAAGAAGAGATATCCCAAAAGCATGGTTACTTTTCGAAAAAGCTGGCTGAGACGCAGGAAAGAATAAAGGTAGTGGAGAACTTTATAGAGAGTATTAGAAGCTTTAAGGCCGTGGCGGATAGGGTTATATATATGGTTACAGGTATATCCAACATAGCCGAGCAAACAAGCATACTCGCCTTAAACGCCACGATTGAGGCAGCAAGGGCAGGGGAACATGGAAAGGGTTTCTCAGTTGTAGCAGAGGAAATAGGCAGACTGGCCTCCAAAACGGAGTCGTTCACAAAGGAGATACAAGACCTCATGGAAGAGTTCGTAAATAGTTTGAAAGTTATGGAGCAGAACATATCCAGCGTAGGGAATATAGTCAGGTCGATAGTGCAGGATATGGAAGAGATAAAAGACTTTCTCAACTATACAATGGAATTTACCGATAAGGTAAACGCTTCTGTGAACGAGGTTGCCAACGCCGTGGACGAACAAGCTCAGGTGATAAGGGATATAGAGCTGAGCGTCTCATCCTTACATGCAGAACTCGATACTGTACTTCAGATGGTAAATGCCCTGTCCAAAGTAAGCGATAAGTTCAGCTGATCTCAATCGAAGAGGGCCTCAACGTACTCCTCAACGCTGAAGGGCTGGAGATCCTCTATACCTTCCCCCACACCTATAAGCTTTATAGGTATCCTGAGCTCCCTGCATATAGCTATAACCGCACCTCCCTTCGCTGAGCCGTCAAGCTTAGTTACCACTATACCGCTTATATCGACCGCCTCTTTGAACACCTTCGCCTGTTGGATGGAGTTCTGCCCTATGGTGGCGTCCAGCACGAGGAGGGTCTCCGAGGGTTCCTCCGGCAAGAGCTTCTGTATCACCTTCTTTATCTTTCTAAGCTCGTTTATAAG
>JALWEK010000166.1 GCA_027014185.1 Aquificaceae bacterium | reverse complement strand
TTCAGGAGAGAAGTCTTTAATAAACAGACTGTTGCGGAGTTTTCATTGAATGCTTCACAACAGCCTGCCGTCAGGACGGACTGCTTGGTCACGCTTTGCAGGATGAAACCTCAGCAGAATCGGAATATATTATGAGGTAGGAGAATAAAAGATGGTAGTAAAGGATGGTGCTGTAGTAAAAGTTCTTCCGAAGGGTCAGATAACTCTTCCCAAGAAAATCAGGGAAGAACTGGGTATAGAGGAGGGTGATGTCCTGATACTTAAAAAGAAGGAGAGTGGAATAGAGTTGAAGAAAGCTAAGACCATCAAAGATTTTTACGGGTTCTTGAGAGGAAGAAGAGCGGTGAACAGAAAGGATATAGATAAAGCTGTTGAGGAGGCTATAAGAGAACGTGAAGAAGGTAGTAGTTGATACGAGCGTGTTTATCCGCCTATTTACGATGGACGATGAAAGTAAATCCACAAAAGCAAAGGAACTAATTGAAAAGGCGATAAGTGGAGAGGTGGAGATATTTGTCCCATTCATAGTAGTTGCAGAGATAGTTTGGGTTCTGGAGAAGATTTACCGAGTTAGCAAAGAAGAAATATCTGAAATAATAGAATCTCTTATAAACACTCCCGGTATGAATGTTGAACTCTCCGGCGTCGTGAGATCAGCTCTGGGGTTTTACAGGGGAAAGAACATAAAGTTCGCTGATGCTGTAATATCTTCCTGGACGCTAAATATAGGAGCAGATGAACTTATAACCTTTGATGAAACGGATTTCAAGAAGGTTGACAACCTGAAGGTTAAAATTCTGTGAACTGTGCTGGGCTTGTAAGCGTGATGAATAGCTTTTTTTATGTGATGTTATAATTGTATTTACGCACCATTTATTGAGCCTAACATGCTTGCCAAGAGGATAATCCCCTGCTTAGATGTGGACAAGGGAAGGGTCGTTAAGGGTGTCAAGTTCCTCAACCTCCGCGATGCAGGGGATCCCGTCGAGGTGGCCAAGCGCTACGAGGAGGAGGGGGCGGACGAGCTGGTCTTCTTGGATATAACCGCGTCGGCGGAGGAGAGGGAGATAATGATAGAGGTGGTCAGAAGGGTTGCCGAGACGGTATTCATGCCCTTTACGGTGGGAGGAGGGATAAGGACGGTGGATGACATGAGGAAGCTCCTCGAGGCCGGGGCGGACAAGGTATCTGTAAACACTGCTGCGGTGAAGAACCCAGATGTGGTCCACGAGGGGGCACGGCTGTTTGGATCCCAGTGTATAGTGGTCGCTATAGATGCTAAGAGGAAAGGATCCGGCTGGGAGGTTTACATAAACGGCGGTAGGACGCCAACCGGTATAGACGCCGTGGAGTGGGCGAAGAAGGTAGAGAGCCTGGGGGCGGGGGAGATACTGCTGACCTCGATGGACAGAGACGGAACCAAGGAAGGTTACGATGTTGAGCTATGCAGGGCTGTCGCAGAAGCTGTAAACATACCTGTTATAGCGAGCGGTGGTGCGGGAAGAAAGGAACACTTCTACGAGGTTTTCGAAGAGGGTAAAGTGGATGCCGCCTTGGCGGCATCTCTCTTCCACTTCAGGGAGCTATCCATCCCCGAGCTTAAGAATTTCCTCTCCGAGAAAGGTATCGTGGTTAGGCTCACCTGATATTTCACAGCTCAAGCTTGATCTTCCCTTCTACATACTGCCTTACCAAGGTGGCTATAAGGGTTTGATAAGGTACGCCAGTTTCAAGGCTCTTTCTTTTAAGAAGCATTATGTCTCTTTCGCTTAAGCGTATGCTGACCGGTTTCTTCTTCAAAATAGACTCTGCTCCCTTTCTCAAAGCTTTCTCCAACCTGTTGTAGTCCTTCGTCCTCTTCCATTCATCCCTTTCAAGTTCTTCCTCTATTTGCTTTTCAAATTTGTCTAGCTTATTCATCACTTCTACCTCCTAAATACTTTTTAGTCATCTTCCTACTTGGAAAGATTGTGATTAGCCTTATTACACTTCCCCTTTCTTCAAAGGGGACTACGTATGCGTAGCCATCTATTTCAACTATAAGTAACTTCTGCTCTGGGTATCTATTTCTGTTGGGATGTTCTAATATGTCAAGCATTCTGCCTTCGTTGATCGCCACAACTACATCTTCAAAACCAATTCCTCGCTCCAGTTTAAGCTTGATATTCTTCTCCTCATCCCAATCAATTACCACCTATTTAATGTAGCGTATTGTACATACACAAGCAACTTAAAAAATGGACTTCAAACTCACCTAACCCTTCCCGCGTAGGCCCTTCTGATATAGCAGGCGAAGTTCTCACCAAGCAACTCCTTCGCAACAAAGCGGGCCCTTTCCTGGGCTACCTCCCTGTTTCTCTTTACGTTCCTGGTCTTTCCGTCGGCCACGCCGACTATCTTCACAACAGGTTTGAGTCCGGCTAGCTTAAAACCCCTCACTATCTCCTTAAGGTTGCTGAGGTTCACGTCCTCGGTTTTGGTTTTCCCGTAGCCAAAGAGGAGTGAGTATTTGGCCACTAACATGTAAAGCCTCTCGCTCTCCTCTACCTCGTACCTCTTTGTACTCTTTATCAGTGGTTTTCCCGCCTCTCCCCTCACCCTGTAAGAGAGCTCTAGCTCCTCTCCCGGCTTCACCGGGGGCAGCTTTATAACTATCTTCCCCGGCCTTATGTCGGTCGGGTACAGGGTTAAGGGCTCAAATATGTAG